>CAMZLV010000164.1 GCA_947311835.1 uncultured Lutibacter sp.
GGAGTCTTTTAATGCTAAAATAAAAGGTTTTAGAACTCAATTAAAAGGAGTAAGAAAAGTGGATTTCTTTATGTTTAGGTTGCAAAAATTATTCGCCTAAAGACAAAAATCCCACAAGTTTTGTACTTGATCCGTGATAGTACATAATGACAAGTTTAAAATTAAACTTCTATTTATTTTTATTACTTATAATGAGATTCTTCGGCTTCGCTCAGAATGACAAATAAAAAACGAACAGCAACTATATTTTATCGCTAACTATTATTTTTTTACTTACAGAATTAGATTCTTCGGCTACGCTCAGAATGACAGTTTCGTTTTTTTATAATTTTCAACTAATTAAGCAATTGTTTAATAACAATTTACAACTGTTTACAATGCTAAGTAATAAAAAAAAACAATCCACCAAATTTTTTTAAGAAAAAAATTGTGAAACTTGAGTTTTCTTGTTGTGAGGTCGTTAATTAAATTGTTCTATACTTATTAAATATGTTGAGTAGTGAAAAAAGTTAAATAATGATCTTTCCTTGCGGATAACTAATGTCTAATGTTTGAAAAATTAAAGCTTTTCTTCCGTTATTATTATGTTAATTAATAGTGACTATATCAATTTAATGCTTTTGTCAAAGTGATTTGGAATTTTATAGAAGTTTTTTGTAGTTTTTTTTCTTTAAGTTTTAACAATTGTTTTTTAATTCATAATTTGTACTTCTTCCTCCTGCTTTTTCCTTAACTAATATACCTTTATTTATTAAAAATTGAATATCTCTTAAAGCAGTATCTTGTGAGCATTTATTGATTTTAGCCCATTTAGAAGTTGTTAATTTGCCTGTAAATCCATCTAATAACTTGTTTAGCATCTTTTTTTGTCTTTCATTTTTAATTTCTGTTGCATAGGTATTCCAAAACGTATGTTTGTATAGTACTTTGGTCAATATTATTTCAGATGATTTTAAAGATTTTAATAAGCAATTCATAAACCAATTTAGCCAATCTGTAATATCTAAATCTCCTTGTTGTGTTTTTTCAAGGATTTCATAATATGAATTTCTGTCTTTTCGTATTTGAGCAGACATGCTATAATATCTTTGAGAAATCCCATCTGCTCTTGCTAATAACATATCAGTAATTGCTCTTGTAATACGTCCGTTTCCATCTTCAAAAGGGTGAATTGTAACAAACCATAAATGTGCAATACCAGCTTTAATGATAGGTTCTATTTTTTTATTCGAATTCAACCATTCTAAAAATTTTGCCATTTCATTTGGTATAAGTTTTGAATTTGGTGCTTCAAAATGAACTTTTTCTTTTCCCAATGCTCCAGACACAACTTGCATTGGACCAGTTGTGTCTTCTCGCCAACTTCCTACATTAATTTCATACAATCCACTTCTACCCATAGGAAACAATGCAAAATGCCAACTAAACAAACGTTCTTTGGTTAAATTTTCTTTATAGTTGTGTGTAGCGTCAATTAATATGTCAACTATTCCGTCAACATTCCGTTCAGAATAAACTGTATTTTCAATTTCTATACCTAACCTTCTTGCTAGTGATGAACGAACTTGCGCTACATCTAAAATTTCACCTTCTATCTCTGTAGACTTAATTACATCAAGAGTTAAAGTCTCAAGTACGGCTTCATTTCTTAAATCAAAACCTAAGGTTTCCATTTTTCCGACAATTTTTCCTTGAAGATTTCGTGCTTCACTAATTAATTCAATAAATGAATCACTATTCCACTCAAAATTAGGCCAATTTTCTTTTTGATGTATGTAAGGTTTAAACATTCTCCGCTTTTTATGCGACAAATATAAGGTTTATTCTCCTTATAAAAAATATTTACATTATTATTTGCGGTGAATAGTATGGTTATTCTCCGCATTTATTCGTTTTAGGTTTGTGTGGGATATTTTTGTTTTATAAATCAGAATATCAATACTATTTTGTATATTTGCAAACTTAATTAATAATCGAGGTCGAGAACCTCAAAAATTTTAAATATGTCAGTAAAAATTAGATTACAAAGACACGGTAAAAAAGGAAAACCTTTTTACTGGATTGTAGCGGCAGATGCACGCTCAAAAAGAGATGGTAAATTCTTAGAAAAATTAGGAACTTATAATCCAAACACAAACCCTGCAACAATTGACTTAAATGTTGATAGTTCAGTAAAATGGTTGCAAAATGGAGCGCAACCAACTAACACAGCAAGAGCATTGTTGTCTTACAAAGGAGCATTGTTAAAGCATCACTTAGCAGGAGGAGTTCGTAAAGGAGCTTTTAGCGAAGAGGAAGCAGAAAAAAAATTCCAAGCTTGGTTAGATGAAAAAGCAGGATTAGTAGCTACTAAAAAAGATGGTTTATCAAAAGCGACTGCCGATGCAAAAGCAAAAGCATTAGCTGCTGAAAAAGAAGTAAACGAAAAACGTAAAGCTGCAGCACAAGAGGCTGAAGAAGCGTTAAAAGCTGAAGAAGCGGCTGCAAATGCAGAAGAGGTTGCTGAAGAGCCTACGGCTACAGCAGAAGAGTCTACTGAAGAAGCTGCAGAGTAATAATTTTTTACGATTATGCGTAAAGAAGATTGTTTTTATCTTGGTAAAATCGTTAGAAAACACAGTTTTAAAGGTGAAGTTGTTATCAAATTAGATACAGACGAGCCTGAATTATATCAAAATATGGAATCAATATTTGTACTTCATGGTACAAATTTGGTTCCTTTTTTTATTGAAAAAAGTTTGCTTCAAAAAGGGAATCAATTGAGAACCAAATTTGAAGGAGTAGATACAGAGTTGGATGCTGATGCTATCATGAAGTCAGGCGTGTATTTACCGTTAACGATGCTTCCTAAATTGACTGAAAATCAGTTTTATTATCACGAAATAATTGGCTTTACTTTAGAAGACACTAACTTTGGAGAAGTGGGAAAAATTGTAGGAATCAATGAAAAAACAGCACAACCATTATTTGAAGTAGATAGAGAAGGTGTTGATGTTTTTATTCCGATGATTGATAATTTCATCAAAAAAATTGATAGAGATGCTAATAAAATTATTGTTGAAACTCCAGAAGGTTTGATTGATTTGTATCTTTAATCTCATTCTGAACGGCGTGAAGAATCTTACTATTATTTTGTGATACAACAATTATATGGCTAATA
>CAMZLV010000165.1 GCA_947311835.1 uncultured Lutibacter sp.
TATGGAGTTACAATTGGATAGAAATATTGCTAATCGTAGAATTTTCCCTGCAGTTGACTTAGTTAAATCTAGCACACGTAGAGATGATTTATTACTTGATGACCAAACACTACAAAGAATGTGGGTTTTACGTAAATATCTTGCTGATATGAATCCTATAGAAGCAATGGAATTTTTAAGCGATCGTATTAAATCTACTCAGAATAATAAAGAATTTTTAATGTCTATGAATAGATAACGAGTCTATTTATTATCATTATTTACTTACCGTTTCATTACAATTAATTATGTAATGAAACGGTTTTTTATTTGATTTTAGGCAACTTTTCTCATCTTCAATTCGCTATTGAAAAGAAAATTAGACATAAAAAAAGCGCCAAAATTGGCGCTTTTTTTATGTGTAATTTATTTTACTCTAGTAAATAGTTGCTCTATAGTCTTCAATATCTGAAGCCTCTTTTAAAGCATTAAATAATTGTCTAGATCTTCCTTTAACTTTGTTAGCAAGTTGTTTGCGATATGTACCATAATTTTCCAACTCTGTTGGTTCTTTTGTACTTATTACTTTTATAGCAAATACACCTCTTACTCCTTCTATTCCTTTAACAACAGAACCTTCTTTAGCACTCATCATTGCTCCTACTACTGCTGGTTCTTTACCTACTCCTGATAGTGTAGGGCTTTCTAAAGTTACTTTAGATGCAGTTCTAACTGCTACTGAATTTTCTTTAGCGATTTCTTCTAAAGTAGTTGCCGTCATTTTTTTCTGAATAAGTGCTGCCTTTTTCTTTTTCAAAATAATAGGTCTTAGTTGTCCTGCTACATCAGCAACAGTTGCTAAGCCTTTCGCAGTTTTGTTATACAACATTGCAACTACATATCCATTATCTACATCAAAACGATTTACAGCGTTCACATCGTTATCATTATTAAATGCCCAACGAACAATTTGACGATGATTTCCTTTAAGTCCAGGAACATTATCACCCAATTCTTTTAATTTATTAGCCATTAATGGTTTGTAGCCTTTTTCTTTAGCCAATTCATCAAAGTTTTTACCTTTTGCTAAGTCAGATGCAAAAATTTCTGCATCTTGATAATAGTTACCTTCTGTTTTTTCAGATGGCACTATTTGTCTAGCCAAAGTTGCTAATTGTACTGCATTTTGAATATTCTTTTGACCATCTATTTTAATAATATGGTATCCAAATTGAGTTTTCACAACACCTATATCTCCTTTTTTATTTTGAAATACATAATCTCTAAACTCAGGAACCATCGCTCCATAAGTAAACCAATCTAATTTACCTCCTTTATCAGCATTAGACTTGTCAATTGAAAATTCTTTTGCCAATGCAGCAAACTTAGATGTATTACGTTTTACAATATTTAAAATACTGTCTGCTGTTTTCTTAGCCTCTTCTTCTGTTTGTTTTGTGTCTTTTGTTGCTGAACGTAATCCTACGTAAGAAATTAAAATATGGCTTGCTGTTACAGAGTCTGGCATTTTTTTAATATCAGTAACTTTTGAAAGTTTGTAGTACTCTTTATCTTGATAAGGTCCAAAAACATCTCCAACTTTAATTGCGTCAAAATTAGCAGCAATTTGTTTTGGTAATTTATTTTTGAAAATATAGTTTTTATCTATTGATAAGTCAGATTTTACTTCATTAATAAAAGTAACAGCATCTGAAGTGCTTTTCATTTGCTCAACATGTGAAGATAACTCTTCTTTTATGGATGCTTTATCTTCTTCTGATGCTTTAAATTCAAATTTAACAAGTTTTAAACTTCTTGACTCATCAACTTGATATTCATTTGCGTGTGCTTTTATGTAATTTTTATAATCACTCGTTTCAACTTTTACTAAAGAATCAGCAATAGATCTATATGGCACATAAACAAATTGTGAAGTAACATTCGTATTGTTATTAGTATAAACACTTTTACCTTCAGCAATAGAAGCACCTAAACCAGCTTTTACAAGATTATCATAAGAACTACGTATAAGGTTTTGTTTGATTATATTTTCATTGCTCAACCAGTTTAACCAAATAGATTTTTCTCTTGAACCTTTTGCTGCTCCTTCAGCATCTTCTCTCATATTAGCAATAAATTCTTTAACTTTTTCTTCGTCAAATAATCCTGCTTCATTTTTAAAAGATGGGTCATTTTGAAAATATGGATTTTTTATTATTGCTTGCCATACATCATCTTCTCCTACTACAATTCCTGCTTCTTCAAGTTGTTTTTTATAAACACGTTCTCTTACAATTCCATCCCAAATAGTGTTCATTGCTTGTATGTCAGTCACTTTTCGTCCTGCACGTGCTTTGTATGTTTCTAGTTGCTTGCTAAAATCTTCAGTGCTTATTACTTCACCATCAATTTTACCAATTGCATTCGATTTAGATGAGTTGCTTTTTTTAAGTACACCTTGAATAACAAATGCGAACAAAGCCAATCCAATAATACCTATTAAAACTATGGTTTTTTCTCTAATTTTTGATAAAACTGCCATTATATATTTAAATTTTTATTTTAGTGTGCGAAATTACGATTTTCGATTGAATTATAAAAGTGATTTATAAACAAAAACAAAATGCTTAAATTGTATGTTAAGGGTTTTAGAATTAAACCAATAAGTCTTACGCTTATTTTTCAGTTATTTCTAGTCTAACCTCTTCTATTTTAGTAGAAGAAGCCTTGATTATTGTAAATATAAAATTATCGATTGTTACAATCTCTTTTTCATTTAAAATATTTTCTGAATGGTATACAATCATTCCCCCTAAGGTTTCATAGGCTTCATTTTCAGGAAGTGACAAATCGTACGTTTCATTTATATAATCTACCTCTAATCGTGCTGAAAACTCGTATTCTTTGTCGCTTATCTTTTTTTCAATAAAGTCAATAGTATCGTGTTCATCTTCTATCTCTCCAAATAATTCTTCTACGATATCTTCAACGGTTATCATTCCTGATGTTCCGCCATATTCATCTAAAACAATGGCTATACTTTTCTTTTTTTTGGTTAGAATATTCATCACATCGTTTATTTTCATACTTTCTGGAATGTATTCAACCAGTTTTATAATAGATCGAAGATTTTTCGGTTTTTTAAACATATCAAATGCGTGTACATAACCTACAATATCATCAAGTGATGTCTTAAAAACTATTATTTTAGAGTATCCTGTATCTATGAATAATTTCCTCAAATTTGGTATACTTTCATTGATATCAACTGCTAAAATTTCTGTTCGAGGAATCATTGCTTCTCTCGCTTTCACATCATTAAATTCTAGTGCATTTTGAAAAATTTGTATTTCTGAATCTACTTCTTGATTTTCTGATGAGTTTTCCATCTGCTCAGTAATATAACTCTCTAATTCTGCTTTGCTAAATTCGGTTTGTTCTTCATCAGATGTTGTATTAAAAAACACACGTAAAAAGAAATCAGAAATAGCACTTATAAAGTCAGAAATGTAATGAAATATGATGTAAAAAAAATAGGTAGGAACAGCAAATATCTTAAGTACCTCATTGGCATATATTCTGAAAATTGCTTTGGGTAAAAATTCGGCTGTTATTAAAATTACAATTGTTGAAATTATAGTCTGAATTAACAAAATTGAAAACTCATTAAAATTTGAAACAGGCAAAAAACGTGTTAAAAATTCACCCATAAAATAACTATACACAACCAATGCAATATTGTTACCAACAAGCATTGTTGTAATAAATTTTGATGACTTTTGAGTAAGTTTTGTTAAGATTTTAGCAATAAAGCCCTCTTTTTTCTTCTCTAATTCGATGTCCATTTTACTTGCCGAAACAAATGCAATTTCCATTCCTGAAAAAAAGGCTGATAATAAAACTGATATAATTATTACAATAATTTGTAATTCCATTATTTTTTATTTTGTTCGATATGTTTTTCACGTTTCAATCGCATTTTTCTTCTAAAGAAAAACATAAAAATAGCCAACGCAGCTATTATTAAGAGTGTTATTGATTTTGCTGACCAACTCGTTATTGCTTCGTAAATAAAAAGTACGGCAAAAATTAAGTAGCCTATTTCTAATATTTTTCCAAATCTGTTCATTTTTTATTCTTTTAGATGTATTGTTCCTTTGTTTTGTTTTGCCATAAACACTTTGAGGTCTTCGCTAGCATCAAAGCCAACACCATTTATGGTATCGGTTCGTGTTATAAGTGTAAATGGTTTTTCAGTATAAAAATACTTTGATTTTTGATCCCAAAATAATTGTTTGGTCAGTAATTTTTTATAATTGCCATAATTAATAACAACTACATTACCTTTTATTTCAGACACGCTCGTTTTAGAATAAGTTATAGCATAGTTACCTGTAATCACAAGTGAGTCTTTTTTTGTATCAATCGTTACAATTTTTATTCCTTTAGGAAATTCATTGTAAGGGTGTTTTTTTCTGTTTGAAAAATCAAGTAATAATGGTGCTTGCAATTTTAAATCTACACGTCCAGAATCTGTATGGATATTATAAATATCTTCAGCAACACCTATAGGCAAATTTTTATCGGCAAGAAAATCACGTACTTCATTAATTGAATTACCACACGAAAAAAGCATTGCCGTCATTAGTATGACAGCAATGCTCTTAATTATATTCTTAAATGATTTAGTCATTCAGCAAATGTACTAAATTATTTGTTTTTTATCTCAATTGAATCTTAACAGTTTCTCCAATCCAACAACCAATTTTATATGATTGTCCTGCTTTGTAACCTTCTCCAAAAGCATCTTCTTTTGTAGGTAGGTTCGCTCTATAACTAGATGCTGCTCTTCTTGCTCTTGAAGCAATACTTGGGTCTACTGCTGCTGCTCTATTTGCTTTGTTTAGCGCTGCAACATACACCATTCTTTTTGAAAACAAGTCATTTCCACAACCGTTAGCACTCTTAGCATACAATGCTGCTATTAATAAATATGCTTTTCCGTTACTTGGATTGTATTTTAATGCTTCGTTTGCTTTACTTCTTGCAGCACTTCTTTTACCTCTTTTTGATAGTTCTGATGCTGCTTGTAATAAAAGGTTCGATTTTTTAGTTGGATCTGTTTCCAAATTAAACGCTTCCTCTTTCATTTTTAACGCTTCAGCTGTTTTTCCTCTTTTTTCTAATACTCTTGAGTAAAACAATTTAGAGGTTGCTGATGGTTCTGCATTTGCATAAGCCTCCACTAATTCTTCATACAAAGCGTCAGATGTACATCCTTTGTGATACATTTTAGATACTGATCTTTTTAACCATTGTCCATTATCTCTATTTGCCTGAAAATCTCTTCTATATAATGGTATTAATCTATCACAAGTTAAAAATGCGTCAATTTTTTCATCAAGACCTGCTTTTAAACTACCAATATTAGTCAATATTTTTTCAGCAGCTTGTTTGTATTTTAACTCTTTTCCTTCTAAAGTCACTCCTGACTCTTCTTTAGCAAGGTATTTTCCAAGTTTTTGTTGATAGTTTCCTAATTTAACATCAAGTGCATCATTGATATCATCATATGTATCTAATATTTTTTGATCATTTACATTCTTGTTATTTTCTAAAACTGAATTAAAGAATCGCTCCATATTTTTAGTTGATACTCCAGCAGGATCTGCAGCATATGCTTTTTCTAATAAATAGAAATTTTCTGATTCAGACTGTCCAGATTTTAGTAAAACTGTATACCAATCACTATAAAACTTCCCTAAACCTCCTTTTATTTTTGAACCAAAGTGCTCAACTCTCAGTCCATTCACTTTATTCAACAAAGAAATCCCTTCTTCTTTATTTCCTGTCTTAATCATATTTTTTGCAACTTTCGCTCCAAAATAATACAATCCACTCCCAACTTTAGGACATGTAGACATTAAATCATCTAATTTTGGTTTTGCTGTGTCATAGTGTTTTCCTTGTACCTCTCCTTTAAATAAATTGTATTTAACAGTACAATCATCTTGTGCATTTACATTTACACTTCCTATTAAAAGGAATAAACCTGCGATTATGTAAGTAAGTTTCTTCATTTTTTTAGTTTTTATTTTAGTTAATCTTTCGTTTTTTAAACCATTTGTTACTCAATGATAGACCTAATTTAAAATTGAAATATTTTTCTTCTATCAATCCGTTATCAGTTGTACCTCTTTTTCCAAACTCAAATCCGAGATTTAATCGAGATACTTGATTGCCCATCGGTAACCCTATTCCAAATGCCATGCCAAAGTCGTTTATTTCTGTAAATTGACCAACATTTCCAGTTCCATTTACCATCAATCCAGTTTTTTCAGAGCGCACTCCAACTCTATAAATTACTCTATCCCAATAACTTGAAATAGAATTATACTTAGGAATATAAAAACCTCCTACAGACAATTTATTTGATTTTTGATAGGCAACTTTTGGGTTATTGCTTAATAAATTACCTCCTAGTTCTATTTTATTTTGACTGTCATAATTTATTTCTGCAGCCCACTTGTTAGGGTTTCCTATACTCGCACCTATACTTGTTTTTAATGGTTTTTTATAAAACCCTGTACTCGATACATTTAAAATAGTATCTTTAGGAATTTCTCCATTTGCAAAAGAAACTGAGTACAGATATTCATTTCCTTCACTTGTTAATTCATTTTCTAATGCTAAAGTCGTACCTAAATTAATAATTAAATCTTTTTTTAATTCTTTTTCAAACAAGACTCCTAATTTAACTCCTGCACCTTTAATTCGCGAGTCAATTACATACCTTGTCCCTAACTGTATATCTTTTTTTTGTGTTGTTATTATATTTTCAATATTACCAAAAACATAATCTGCTTCTATCCCTACACTAACACCTTTAAGAGGCGTATATCCAAGACCTAAAAACACTCTGTTTGTACCACCATTACCATCATAAACAGCTACTTCTTGCAAAACATCATTTGTATCAAAGGTATTATTAACAAGTGAATACCCAACTGTTGTGCTTGGTTGTAAACCAAAAATAAAACCGCCTTTTTCTCCTAATGGAATTCCCATTGACAAGTAAGAAAGACTTGCACTTGACGTATTTTGCTTTCCATTTGCATCTGCCAAAGAAATTGTTTTGTTCTCTCCTGCCAACGTATAAGTTGTCAAACTTAATGACGAATACGATGCTGGATTTGAAAAAGAAAACTGGTACACATTATTACTTGCAGTACCTATTCCTCCCATACCCATTTCCTCAACTGTTTTCGATGCAATACCATCACCAATTCCTAAAACAGAATAGGGAGATGAGTTTGTTTTTTGAGCAAATCCTTGTGTGATTGTTAGCCCTATAGTTAGTACTATTAATTTTTTAATCATTCTTATTATTATAAATCAATATTTCATTTAATCCTTCCAATAAAAAATTTGGATTGGCAAATATGCTACTTTTTAACCGTTCTAACAAGAAATAAGTATCTCCTCCTGTTAAAACTATTGTTAAATTTTTGTTTTCACGCTTATATTGTGCAATTATACCGTCTATTTCACACAAAACACCATTTACAACTCCCGAATGAATCGAGACTTTTGTAGTGTTTCCAATTAATTTTTCAGAATGTTTCGGATTTAACAAAGGTAAATTAGCCGTAAAATCATGAAGTGACTTATATCTCATTTTAAGCCCTGGAGCAATAGCACCTCCTAGATACTCTTGTTTATCAGTTACAAAATCATACGTAATACATGTACCTGCATCTATAACAAGCACATTTTTATTCGGGAATTTTGTTACCGCAGCCGAAACCAAAGCAATTCTATCAACACCTAATGTTTTTGGAGTAGCATATCTATTATAAAACGGAATATTAGTATTGGAATCTAACTCCGTTAAATTAAACATCAATTGTAATTTTTCAATACTTTTTTTGGGTATTGTAGCCACTGATGAGATGATTGCCTTAGCTATTTTGTGTTTTTTTTGAATTTTTTTTAATTCTTTAATCAATTCTTTTTTTTCAAATAAAAAATCAAAATAAAGTGTATCTCGCTCAAAAAGAGCAACTTTTACGCATGTATTTCCAACATCTATTACTAAATTCATCCTTCTAAAAAAATAAAGTTCAAATGTACAAATGATTTTTTTGTTTTTTGTTTTGATTAGTCTAAAAAATACTTCTATATTTGCACCCGCAATTAAGCAATTGGTACCTTAGCTCAGTTGGTAGAGCAATGGACTGAAAATCCATGTGTCCCTGGTTCGATTCCTGGAGGTACCACAAAAAAACTCTTGAAAATTCAAGAGTTTTTTTATTTTAAAATACCGCCTTACGCTTTAAACCGTCTTCATCTTCTATTTTAATTTGCTTACCTAAAGTAGAAATTAACCCTTCTTTTTTATACTGAGATAGAATCCGTATTGCAGATTCGGTAGCCGTTCCAACAATATTTGCATAATCTTCTCGCGAAAGCACAAGGTTTAGTCGCCCCTCTTCTCCTTCACCAAAGTGATTTTTTATAAATAACAATGTTTCTGCTAATCGTTGCTTTACAGATTTTTGAGCCATATCTACTATTACATTATCCGCCTCTTTTAAATCATTAGCCATATGACGAAGCATTTCCATTGAAAATTTTGGATTATCTTCTAAATCATTAATTATTTCTTGTTTCGGAATAGAACACACAGACATACCTGTCATTGCAGTTGCTTTTAAATTTGTTGACTCGTTACAAATTACACTACGTTGCCCTAACAAATTACCTTTACCTATAAAATTTATGATTTGATCTTTTCCATTCACTCCTATTTTTGAAATTTTACATATTCCTTGACGAATACAAAAAACACCTTTTATATGCTCTCCTTCTTCAAAAATCACATCGCCTTTCTTAAAACTCAATATGGTTTTTCTAGTAGAAATCCTATCTAATTCTTTATCCGTCAAAACATTTAACGAATTAAATTTATTTATAATACATTTTTCACATTTACTCATATCTTATTTTAATATAAAGTACAAAAATAATTAATTATGTAACAAATATCGCATACTATCTACAATAAATCTGTTACTTTTGTTACAAGTTTAAAAGAATTTAAAATCATGCCAACAAACCCTTGTTTTCATTGCGGAGATGAATGTGTAAAAGATGAAATTATATTTCATGACAAATCATTTTGTTGTAACGGTTGTAAAACCGTTTATGAAATTTTTTCAGAAAACGACTTAACTTGCTATTATGATTTAGAATCTGCTCCAGGAACAACTCCAAAAGAAATTGAAGGTAAATACGACTTTCTTAAGCAACAAAATATTATTGACAAACTAGTAGAGTTTAATGATGATACTACTCAAATAGTAACGCTTTATATACCTCATATACATTGTAGTTCTTGTATTTGGATTTTAGAAAATCTCAACAAATTGCACCCTCACATTTCAGATTCACAAGTAAATTTTGGTAAGAAAACGGTTCGTGTAACATACAATCCTAAAAATTACTCCTTAAAAGAAGTTGTTTTGCTTTTAAGTGCTATCGGATATGAACCATATATTAGTTTAGAAGATTATAAAACAGGCAAGCAAAACGTTGATAGATCATTAATTTACAAACTTGGAATTGCAGGTTTCGCTTTTGGAAATATCATGTTTTTATCATTTCCTGAGTATTTTCAAGTTGATGGCTTTTGGATAGATAAATACAAACCATTATTCAGATGGTTAATGTTTACTTTTTCACTTCCTGTTGTTTTCTATGCAGCGCAAGACTATTTTATATCTGCTTATAAAGGCATTAAATCTCGTTTATTAAATATTGATGTTCCTATAGCATTAGGAATTTCTGTACTATTTATACGAAGTACTATTGATATTATTTTTGATTTCGGATCTGGTTTTTTTGATAGTTTAACAGGGTTAGTATTTTTCTTGTTGATTGGTAAATTTTTCCAACAAAAAACTTATTCTTTTTTATCTTTTGAACGAGATTACAAATCGTATTTCCCAATAGCAGTTACAAAAATCAACAATAATATTGAAACTTCAGTTCAAGTATACGATATAAAAAAAGGCGATAGACTCCTTATCCGAAATGAAGAACTTATTCCTGTTGACGGCATATTAATCAACGGTAATGCATCCATAGATTATAGTTTTGTAACTGGAGAGTCAGAGGCAGTTATTAAAAAATCTGGAGATAAATTATTTGCTGGAGGCAAGCAAACTTCTGGCGTTATAGAAATGGAAGTGCTAAAAACAGTTGAGCAAAGTTACCTTACACAACTGTGGAGCAATGATGTGTTTAATAAAAATACGGAAGAAAAATTTAGCACGATTACTAATAAAATTAGTGAGAAGTTTACCGTTTTCGTACTAAGTATCGCTACTATTGCGACAGTATTCTGGTTGTTTTATGACATTTCAAAAGCAATGAATGTTTTTACAGCAGTTCTAATTATTGCTTGTCCTTGTGCTGTAGCACTATCTGCACCCTTTACCTTTGGAAACTTACTCCGTATTTTTGGCAATTCAAAATTTTATCTAAAAAATGCTACCGTTATTGAGCAATTAGCATCCATCAACACTATTATATTTGACAAAACAGGCACAATTACATCCAACAAAAAGAGTGCTGCAACATACGAAGGAGAAAAACTTACTAAATCAGAAGAAATGCTACTTAAGAACACACTTCGCGGTTCAAATCATCCTTTAAGTAGAACACTATACGATATTTTAGATGAATATAATATTGTTTCTTTAGATTACTACCAAGAATATTTAGGTAAAGGGATTGAAGCAATGCACAAAAACGAATCTATAAAAATTGGATCAGCAGATTTTGTAGGTAAAATAGCAGAAAAAACCATTTTAAATACTGCAGTACACATAAGTACAAACAATAGTTATAAAGGTAAATTTGTTTTTTATAACAATTACAGAAAAGGACTATCAAAACTATTCAATAAATTAAAGAAAAATTTTGATTTGGTTATTTTATCTGGTGATAATAAGGGAGAGTTAGAAAATCTAAAAAAACTACTTCCTGCAAAAACCAAATTAATATTTAACCAAAAACCAAACGATAAATTAGAATTTATAAAATATCATCAAAGTGAAGGTGCGAAAATATTAATGATTGGTGATGGCTTAAACGATGCAGGAGCATTAGCACAAAGTGATGTAGGAATAGCCATTTCAGAAAACGTAAATGTATTTTCTCCTGCATGTGATGCCATTTTAGACGCTAGTAATTTCAATAAAATATACAATTATATAAAGGCTTCAAAAAGTGCAATTAAAATTATTAAATGGAGTTTTGCATTGTCATTTATTTATAATATATTGGGGCTTTATTTTGCAGTTACAGGACAATTAAAACCAGTTATAGCGGCAATTTTAATGCCTTTAAGTTCAATAAGCGTAGTTGTTTTTACAACAATCGCTACAAATATAATAGGAAAAAAAATAATTACTAACAAAATATGATAAATGTCATGTTTTCATGATTTTCATAAACGTAAATTTGCAAAATAACTTCAATTAGGTATGAGTGTTATATACATATTATTAACTATAAGCATCGTTATTGCTATTTTGTTTTTTGTTGCCTTTATTTTGGCAGTTAAAAGTGGACAATTTGACGATAGTTACACGCCGTCTGTAAGAATGCTATTTGAAGATGAAATCGTGAAAAAGACAAAAACTAAATCTAAACTAACAACAAATAAATAATCAATTATGGAGGTACAACAGTTTTATTACGATAATAAAATCGTTAAAAAATTCATTTATGCTACAATTTTATGGGGAGTTGTAGGAATGACAGTAGGGCTAATGATAGCTTTTATGTTCTTATTCCCAAATTATACAAGTGGAATATCTTGGCTTAGTTTTGGTCGATTAAGACCTTTACACACAAACGCAGTTATTTTTGCCTTTGTTGGTAATGCTATTTTTGCGGGAGTTTATTACTCTACACAACGATTACTCAAAGCAAGAATGTGGAGTGATTTTTTAAGTAATCTTAACTTTTGGGGTTGGCAATTAATTATAGTTGGAGCGGCAATCACATTGCCTTTAGGCTATACTACAACCAAAGAATACGCCGAATTAGAATGGCCTTTTGATATTGCTATTGCACTAATTTGGGTTGCATTCGGTGCTAATCTTATAGGTACAATGATTAAAAGAAGACAGCGTCATTTATATGTTGCTATTTGGTTTTATATAGCCACTTTTGTAACTGTTGCCGTACTTCATATATTCAATAGTTTAGAACTACCAGTAAGTGCATTAAAGAGTTATTCTGTTTATGCAGGCGTACAAGATGCACTAGTGCAATGGTGGTACGGACACAATGCTGTTGCTTTTTTCTTAACAACGCCTTTCTTAGGATTAATGTATTACTTTGTACCAAAGGCAGCTAATAGACCTGTGTATTCTTATAGACTTTCTATCGTACACTTTTGGTCATTAATTTTTATTTACATTTGGGCAGGACCTCATCACTTATTATATACGGCATTGCCAGAATGGGCACAAAACTTAGGGACTGCGTTTTCAATTGCTTTATTAATGCCATCTTGGGGTGGAATGATAAACGGATTATTAACACTTCGTGGTGCATGGGATAAAGTAAGAACTGATCCTGTTTTAAAATTTATGGTAGTTGCAATTACTGGTTACGGTATGGCAACTTTTGAAGGCCCTATGTTATCTCTTAAAAATGTAAATGCTATTGCGCACTTTACAGACTGGATTATTGCACACGTACACGTTGGAGCATTGGCATGGAATGGTTTCTTAACATTCGGAATGATTTATTGGTTGGTACCTCGTTTATTTAAAACGAAACTATACTCAACTGCACTTGCTAACGCACACTTTTGGATTGGTACTTTAGGAATCATACTATACACACTGCCAATGTATGTTGCAGGTTTTGTACAAGCAAGTATGTGGAAACAATTTAATCCTGACGGAACGCTAACTTACGGTAATTTCTTAGAAACAGTTTCTGAAATTATACCAATGTATTGGATGCGTGCTATTGGAGGTACTTTATATATAACTGGTATGCTTATCTTAGTATATAATATAATCATAACAATCAGACAAGGTAGTGCTGTAGAAGATGAATTGGCTGAAGCACCTGCACTTAAAAAAGTTTCTAAACATAGAACTGGTGGAGAAACTTGGCACACATGGTTAGAACGTAAGCCTGTTAGATTAACAATATATGCAACTATAGTGATTTTAATTGGAGGTATGGTTCAAATTATACCAACTATTATGGTTAAATCAAACATACCTACTATAAGTAGTGTGAAACCTTATACGCCTCTAGAATTAGAAGGTAGAGATATATACATACGTGAAGGATGTGTTGGTTGTCACTCACAAATGGTAAGACCTTTTAGAAGTGAAGTAGAACGCTATGGCGAATACTCTAAAGCAGGAGAATATGTGTATGACCATCCGTTCCTTTGGGGAAGTAAACGTACAGGACCAGACTTACATCGTGTGGGAGGAAAATATTCTGACAACTGGCACTTAAATCATATGTACAACCCTCAAAGTACATCTTCAGGTTCTATTATGCCAAGATATCAATGGATTATCAAAAATGAATTAGACAAGTCTGATACAGAAGCAAAAATGCGTGTGATGGTTAAATTGGGTGTTCCATATTCTGATGAAGAAATTGAAAACGCACAACAAAGCATGCTTGAGCAAGGAACAAAAATTGAAAAGAACCTTTACGCAGACCCTGATTTTGCAGAAAATTATGAAGCGGATAAAAAAGCAGGAGGAGAAGATTTTGTTGAAATGAGAAACCGCGAAATAGTTGCTTTAATTGCTTACTTACAACGATTAGGTACAGATATTAAAGTAAAAGATAACAAATAAATCGCATAATTATGTTAAAATTTATAAAACATCATATGGAAAGTATTGCAGGTATAGAAATATATCCTATTATCTCATTACTTATCTTTTTTTCTTTCTTTGTTGTCCTTTTTTGGTGGGTTATCACTTCAAAAAAAGACTATATAGAAAAAGTAAGCAACATTCCTTTTGAATCTACTAACTCTAATAATTCAGAATTATGAAATCATATATAAAAACAGCCTTATTTGCACTTGTTATATTTGCTATACTATGGTATTTATCAGATACCACTAGTGCATTAGATTTTGTTAAAAATCCAAAACTTGTGTTTGCCTTAGTTGCATTAGTTCTTGCCATAATTTTTAATGGTAAAATTGTAAGAAACTTAGATAAAATAAAATCTAATAAACTTTCAAATGAAGAAGTAAACTCAAATTCAGAAAGTAATTGGTTTGTTGAAATGTACAAAAAACTTGCAGGAGGTAAATCAATAGAAGAAGAGCATGAAATTATTTTAGACCATAATTATGATGGGATTAGAGAGTTGGACAACGACCTTCCACCATGGTGGAAATACAGTTTCTATATTTCAATTGTGTTTGCAGTAGTTTATATAATTCGATTTGCAGTTCTAAAAGACTATACACAAATAGATGAGTTGAACACTGAATATAAACAAGCAGAAATTGCTATAGCTGAGTACAAAAAAACAGCAACCGATTTAATTGATTTTAATTCAGTTGAACTGTTAACTGAAACTGCGGATTTAAATAAAGGTAAAACTATATTTGAGAGTAATTGTGTAGCTTGTCATAAAGCAGATGGTGGTGGTGGAATAGGTCCTAACCTAACAGATAATCACTGGATTTTAGGTGGAGGAATTAAAAATGTATTCCATACAATAACAGAAGGTGGACGAGACGGAAAAGGTATGATTGCATGGAAAACAAGTTTAAAACCAGGAGAAATTGCACGAGTAGCAAGTTATGTAATCAGTTTGCAAGGCACTACTCCTGCAACACCAAAAGAAGCGCAAGGAGATATCGTATGGCCTGAAGGTAGTGCTACAGCAACCTCAGAAAACACTGACAATGCAGAAGCCGTTGAACAATCACCGTCTGATGAAGAAGACACAACCACTTCTGACGAAGAAAGCACTGCAAAACTTTTAACAAGTAAAGCAGACTTATCGGCAGGAAAGAAAATATTTGGCGATTTTTGTGTTGCTTGTCATAAAGCAGACGCAGGAGGCTTAGTCGGTCCAAACTTAACTGATAAAAACTGGGTGCTTGGAGGCGGAATAAAAAACATTACGCACACCATAGCAAACGGAGGAAGAAAAGGAAAAGGAATGATTGCTTGGAAAGGGTCATTAAAACCTGAACAAATTAATCAAGTTGCTAGTTATATCATATCACTACAAGGAACAAATCCAGTAGGAGGTAAAGCTCCTGAAGGAGAAGTTTGGA
Source organism: uncultured Lutibacter sp. (assembly GCA_947311835.1). Lineage (GTDB taxonomy): Bacteria > Bacteroidota > Bacteroidia > Flavobacteriales > Flavobacteriaceae > Urechidicola. The sequence goes on from CAMZLV010000165.1 coordinate 15,347, forward strand.
AAGAATAATTAATTCATCTCTTATCAGATTTTTTAAACTCAAATTGTCAATTTAAATAGAAATGTCAATTTGAGTTTTTAAATACAACAAAAACATCATAACCTTAAACATTTAAA
>CAMZLV010000166.1 GCA_947311835.1 uncultured Lutibacter sp.
AAAACAGTAAATTTAGAAGATTTAAAACAAGAAACTTTTAAAAACAATGCTTTGTTAAAAATTTCTGATTTAGAAGTAGATAGATCAAAAACCTTAGTTAAATCTGCCTTTGATTTTGATAAAACCGATGTGTTTTATAGTAATGAAGATGACAAAACAAATCCTGGAAAATTAAATGCAATTGGCATTAGTCAAAGTATTGAATTCCCTACCGTTTACGGTGCTAAAAAGAAGGTGAAAAAAGCAAACGTATCGCTTTATGAAAGTAAAAACACAATTAACAAAAAGCGCCTCGAAAAACAAATTACTGCTGCTTACTATCAATATTTGTTTGCAAAAGAAACGGCATCCATCTTTAAAAGTTTAGATAGTTTGTACAGTAAATTTGCACATAACGCCAAACGCAAATTTGAATTAGGCGCAACCAATTATTTAGAAAAAATTACTGCAAAATCTAAGCAAAAAGAATTAGAATTAAAATATAAAGAAGCGCTTGAAAACGTAAATTTAGCGTTTATTAATATTCAAAAAATCGCTCAAATAGAAGGTGATTTTAATATTGAACCAACTTCTTTGCATAAAGTAAAATTAGAAAATAGTTTAATTGAAAACAATGTTGCTTTTAATTATTTAAATGCTCAAAAAGAAGTTTATAAAGCACAAACTAAATTAGAAAAACAACGATTGTTACCTGATATTGGTTTTGAATACAGTTATGGAGATTATCGATTTTCTTCGGCTACTAATTCAACGTATCAAATTGGATTAAAGATTCCTTTATTGTTTGGAGCACAAAAATCAAAAATAAAAGCAGCAAAAATTTCTGAAGAAATCGTAAACCAACAAACTTTTGATTATAAAATACAGTTAGAAGCAACACACAAAACACTGCTTTCTAACTTACAAAAACAAGAAGTAGCCTTACAATATTATGAAACAGAAGGTAAAGAACTTTCAAAAGCAATTTTAAAAACTGCTAATCAAAGTTTTAAACATGGTGAAATTGATTTTTTTCAATACATTCAAAGTATTGAAACTGCTTATCAAATACAACAATCGTATTTAAAAAATTTAAATCAATACAACCAAACAATAATAAACATTAACCATTTAACTTTATAGACTGCAAACTAGCAATCTTAAATACAAAATCTAAAACAATGAAAAATATATTTTTTATACTACTTATAGCGCTTACAATCACAAATTGTAAAAACAGCGACACCAAAGAAATAGCACAAGCGCAGACCGAAGAAACTCAGCATGATGATGACGAAATTCATATCAATGAAAATCAATTTAAAAGTGCTAAAATGGAATTAGGAACACTTTCAAAGCAAGAGTTTCCTGAAATTATCAAAGTGACAGGAATGGTTGATGTACCTCCTCAAAGTAAAGCAGTTATTACTTCGTACTATGCAGGAAATGTAAAAACTTCAAATCTTTTAATTGGTGATAAGGTGAGTAAAGGACAAGCATTGGTTACCATTGCCAATCCAGAGTTTGTAGATATGCAACAATCTTTTTTAGAAATATCAGAACAATTAACGTATTTAAAAACAGAATATAACCGCCAAAAAACGTTGTTTGACGAAAAAATCACTTCACAAAAAAATTATTTAAAAGCAAAAAGTGATTATGACAGACAAAAGGCTCGTTTCAATGGTTTGCGCAAAAAACTACAGATGATAAACATCAATCCATCAAGTGTGCAACAAGGAAACATTTCATCAACTATTACTTTATATTCTCCTATTTCTGGTTATGTAACCAAAGTGAATGTGAGCAAAGGAACGTATGTTTCTCCGCAAGATATTGTGCTAGAAATTGTAAATACAGACCATGTGCATATAGAATTAACAGCATTTGAAAAAGATGTTTTACACATTAAAAAAGGACAAAAAATAAACTTTAAAATACCAGAAGCCTCTTCAGAAGTATTTGAAGCAGAGGTTCATTTAGTTGGAACTGCTATTGATGAAAATACAAGAACCGTTAAAGTTCACGGACATTTACATGACGAGAAAAAAAATACTTTTGCCGTAGGAATGTTTGTTGATGCAGCAATTGAAACAACAAGTAAACAGGCTTTTGCATTACCTGAAGATGCTGTTATAGAAAACGGAGAAGAATTTGTAGTTTTGCTACTTGATACGAATGAAAAAAACTACGCTTTTAAAACAATGGAAGTCAAAATTGGTAAAAAAAGTAATGGTTTTGTAGAAATTTTATCAAAAAACATTCAACCTACCGATAAAATACTCATAAAAGGAGGTTTTTCTTTAATTGATTCAGAAGGCGGAGGAGGTCATTCTCATTAACAAAATGAAAGAAAAAATAATAGAACAACAATTAACATCTCATGGCGTTCGTACAACTGCCATGAGGCTGTTGATATACAGATATTTGGTGCAAAAAAAAGTAGCCGTTTCGTTAAGCGATATTGAACAGTTTTTTGAAAAATCTGAACGAACAACACTCTATAGAACCATTAAAACTTTTAAAGAAAAAGGCATCGTACATGCTATAAATGACGGAACAGGAAACACAAAATATGCTTTGTGTGAACAAGGCTGTAATTGCGAAATAGAAACCGATTTACACTTGCATTTTCATTGTACTAATTGTAACGAAACCAACTGTCTTACCGAACATAAAATACCGAAAATTAAAGTACCAGACGGTTATATTGCTGAAAATGTAAATTTGGTGGTAAAAGGTATTTGTGATAATTGCAATACCTTGTAAATATACTTTTTAAACATCGTTTAGAAACAAAATTTCAGACCTCACAGGTTAATATTTATCCGCCGTAGGAGGAAAACCTGTGAGGTCTTTTTTTAAAAATTGCACTTCTGTTGCATTCTTTTTCGTCTTATTTTTGCAC
>CAMZLV010000167.1 GCA_947311835.1 uncultured Lutibacter sp.
CAGTATAACTTAATTCATTATTTCTAAAGGCAGCAAAAAATGAATAAATTCCTGCTTTTGACAGTTCGTTTTCATACCTGTTTTTTGACCATTCGGCATGGTTGTTATTAATGAAAAATCCGTAAAAAAAAGGGATTATGAGCAATAAGGCTAAAATTCCTTTATATTTTAAAGTTAATATTGATGAAAATGTATCTTTAAAAACATTTCTTTTTTTCTGAATATAAAAAAGGATAAAAATAAAAGTAAAAACAATAAGTAATAGCAGTGGAATAGGGTAGGATTGATTGATGTTTTGTACTACTTCATAGGTGTAAATTAGGTAATCTACCGCAATAAAATTAAATCTGTTTTGAAATTCTTCCCAAAAGGTAAATTCAGCGAAAAAAGAAAATACAATGATTAGCGTTGTTAAAAAATAGTAGAAATAGGTAAATATTTTGTCAAAGATACTATTAACAAGTTTGTTTGGTAGGAGTATTAAATAAAGAACATAAATGAATGTGAAAAAAGAAATTACGCCAATATCAAAGAATAAACCTGTAAAAAGTATTTTGAAAAATGAAATTACAGGCGAATCAATATTGCTAAATGACCAAATAAAAAACGCAACTCTTACAAATGCAGAGATTATTAAAAATTGTAAAACAATATTTTTAAGAAGTGAAATCCTTTTATTTGAAAGCATGATGGTAATGGAATTAAATTTTGCGCAAAGTTACTTAAAAATACTCAATCAATCCCAAATCTAGCCATTATTGGAAAATGGTCAGAATATTGAACAGAATAGGTTTTAAAGTTATTAATTTGATAGTCTTTATTGATTAAAATAAAATCAATTCGAGCAGGAAAAATATAGTCGTATGATTTGCCAAATCCTTTTCCTGCTTCTATAAATGCATCCTTTTTATTGTTTTTTAATTTTCGATACACCCAAGAGAAAGCAGTATTATTAAAATCACCAGAAATGATTGTTTTGAAATTACAATTTTGTTCGTGTGCAATTAACTTCTCAACCTCTACGGCTTGTTTTTTAAAGTTGGTTTGTAAGCGTTTGAGTAATTTTTCAGAATTTTTTTCTCCAAAATTCTTTTTGTTTAACTGTATTTTAAGAGATTCTAAATGCACATTATAAACTCTTACTGTATCGGTTTTTACAACAATGTCTGCATATATGGCATTGTTAGCAGTATTGTCAAAATCTAAAGTGCCTTTATTTATAATCTTGTAATTGGAATATATTGCTTGTCCAAAATTTGAAATTTTCTTATTTTGGTTATTGATTACGTATTTGTATTTAAAATCAAAATCAGATGAAAACTCAGTTAAAAATTCTTGAAAACAAACAATATCAGGACTTTTTTCTTCAATAAAACCTTTGACCAATTGAAGCGTTTCGTTTTTATTTTCTTTTTTCCAGTTATAAATATTAAATAAGCGTACATTATAACTCATCAGTTTGATGTCGTCTGTAAGTAATACTTTTTTTTCTGAAACTCTATAAAAAGCAGTCAATGTATTATATCCGATAAGTAAAACAAATGCTGAAAGTAAAAATTGACGTTTTAATTTGATTAGCCAATAAACAGAAAAACCAATATTGATAACAATTAAAAAAGGTACAATTAAACTCAATAAGGCAATGCTAGAAACTGTTTTTGGAGAAATATAAGGAACTAAATATGCAAGTAAAAGCACCGTTGCAAACACCGAGTTTGTAATAAATACAATTTTATTTGACCAAGTTAAATTCTTCATCCTATTTTCCAGATTTGAAAAGAAAGTCTTTTTCTTCCTTACTTAAACTATCATAACCTGATTTACTGATTTTGTCTAGTATCCTATCAATTTTTCGTTGTTTATCAGTAATTTCTGTATTTGTTGGCTTCCTTTTGATAGTGCTTTTTTTGTGAACTGTTTTTAGTGTACTTTTTTTGGTTGGTTTAAAGATATTTACAATTGCGTTTAAACCAGTTTCTAACCAACTCCCAATATCGATACCTTTTTCTAGTTGTTTTGTGTAAATAAAACCTAATAAGGCACCTCCAAGATGCGCAATATTTCCTCCTGAATTTAATCCATCTAAACCTGCAAGGCTAATAATAATATAAAATAAAGCAATAATCCATAGTTTTACATTTCCTATTAAACGTAATCTAATTTCATAATTTGGTATTTTGGTTGCAATACCAACCAATACTGCCATTATTCCTGCTGATGCGCCAACTAAATAACCTTTTGAATTGATTAGTAAAAAGGCTAATCCTCCAACTATTGTACCTAAAATAAAGTAATTTAAAAATTGTTTTGGCGTAAAAAAGTTTAAAAATAAATTTCCTATATAATAGATAAATATCATATTAAATAGGATGTGCGGAAAATTAGCATGCAAGAAACCATATGAAAATAATGACCAAGGATGTGTGATTAATAATTCAAAATTTGAGTTTAATGCAAACCATTGATTTAGATACTTTCCCGCAAATAATGAAACAACAAACACCGAAATATTGATGTATATCAATTTTTCAGCAATATTTGCTTGTTTAAAAGAATGTTTTATGTCATTAATAATATTCATTAATTCCACCGATTAAATTGATTTTGCTTCCAAAAATAGGCGAAAATAAAACCGATTAAGGCACCTCCTAAATGTGCAAAATGCGCTACATTTCCAACAGAATATCTTGTCAATCCAAAAAACAAATCACCAAATAACATTAATGGTATAAAGTATTTGGCAGCAATCGGAACTGGAAAAAACATCAATGCTAATTTTGCGTTCGGATGATATACTGCAAATGCGACTAATACACCATATATTGCACCAGAAGCACCTACTGCAAAGGCACCATAGTCGTGTGTAAAATAATTAGCAATTGTATAAATAATTGCAGCACCAATACCTGCAGCAAAATAGAAAACAACAAATTTCTTTTTTCCCCAAATATGCTCAAGAGGTACTCCAAAAGCCCACAAACCATACATATTAAATATTTGACTTATTAACTTAGTTTCCATGTAATTTGATTTTGTGTAATCGGTTTATGTTTTATCATTTTGATAATTGTATTATGCCATATTGTACCTTTGGATTGTGATCGA
>CAMZLV010000168.1 GCA_947311835.1 uncultured Lutibacter sp.
AATTTGAAGGAGAATTTAGGGTAAAAGTTTGCGAATCTAAAACGCATAAAATTGACAATACAGAAACTATTACGCAAGATCCAAATGCACAATATTTTACAGTAATGGTTCAAAATCCAAATGTTTATTCGCGCAAAATTGTTTTTGTCAACAGTAAAAAACAGCAACAAATACTTATTGTTGCAGGCCGTTCTAAAGCAAGTATCGATTTACCCAAAGGAAGGTATTCATACACCTCAAAAACTACCTTTTCAAAATCATTGGTTGAAACAGGCAACTTCTATTTAAATCAAAACAACGTTATTTCACTTCAAAAAGATAATTACAACTAATAAGCCCTTCCGCTATTACCTTCATAATAATTTATAAAGGCTAAATTTACAACTCTATTTCCTCCATCAGTAGGATAATCACCAGTAAAATACCAATCACCTAAATGATCAGGACACGCTTTGTGTAAGTTTTCTACCGTTTGATATACAACCTCAACCTCACTTTTTATTGTTGAAGTTTTTAGCATTTGAGCAATTTTATCCGATATTTGCTCATCCGTAAACGGAGCGTAAATCTCTTTTACAAAATTTTGAACATCTGCATCAGCAAAATCTTTTTGTTGTTTACATTTTTGATACACAGCATCAATAATAGTTTCTTTATTATTTTCTTTAAGCAAGGCTATTGCTGCTTTAAAAGCAATAAAATCGCCTATTTTAGCCATATCTATACCATAACAATCAGGATAACGAATTTGCGGTGCTGAAGAAACAACTACAATTTTTTTAGGATTTAGTCTGTCTAATATTTTAATAATACTTTTCTTTAAGGTAGTTCCGCGAACAATACTATCATCAATAATAACAAGATTGTCTGTTGGTTTTACAACTCCATAGGTTACATCATAAACGTGAGCGACCAAATCGTCTCTCGAATTATCATCTGCAATAAAAGTGCGAAGTTTAACATCTTTTACGGCTATTTTTTCCATCCTTGCTCTTATTGACAAGATTTCGGTTACTTTTTCGGCAGATAAATTATGATTTCCGTCTAATAAAATTTTGGTTTTTCGTTGATTCAAAAAATCTTCCGCTGCTTCAAACATACCATAAAACGAAGTTTCTGCAGTATTTGGAATAAAAGAAAACACGGTATTATCTACATCATTATTGATTTTTTTCAATATCTGAGGAAATACATTTTTTCCAAGGTTTTTACGTTCTTGATATATAGAAGCATCACTTCCTCTAGAAAAATAAATGCGTTCAAACGAACATGCTTTTTTTGGCAATTGTTTTAAGACTGATTTTATTTTTGTTTCACCATTTCTTTTGACTATTAATGCGTGACCTCGTTCTAATTCTTGTACTTTTTCAATAGGAACATTAAACACGGTTTGTATAACAGGTCTTTCTGAGGCTACAACTACAATTTCATCATCTTGATAATAAAATGCAGGTCTAATTCCAGCAGGATCACGTAATACAAATGCATCTCCATGACCTATTAATCCAGCCATTGCATAACCGCCATCCCAACTTTTAGATGCGCGTTTTAAAATTTTATGTACCTTTAATTTTCGTTCTATAATTTCTGATGCATCTTTCTTGCTAATGCCTTCTTTTTTACATTTTTGATATAATTTTTTAACTTCATCATCTAAAAAATGACCAATTTTTTCCATTACAGTAACCGTATCGGTATTTTCCTTTGGATGTTGTCCTAACTCAATCAATTCTTGCATTATTTTATCAGAATTGGTTAAATTAAAATTACCTGCAACAATTAAATTTTTGTGTTTCCAATTATTTTGACGCAAAAATGGATGCACACTTTCAATGCTGTTTTTACCGAAAGTTCCATAACGTACATGTCCTAAATACAATTCGGCTAAATACGGCATGTTTTCTTTTTGCCATTGTACATTGTCTTTTTCTTCAGGATTTTTTTCTAAAACACCGTTAAGACGGTCGTTAATTTGAGCAAAAATATCTTGAATTGGCTGTTGCTTGTTTGAACGGACTCTGCTTATGTACCGTTGTCCTGGTTTCATATCAAACTTAACACTTGCAAATCCAGCACCATCTTGACCTCTATTGTGCTGTTTTTCCATTAATAAGTACATTTTATTGATTCCGTAAAATGACGAACCGTACTTTTTCTTATAAAATTCAATCGGTTTTAAAAGCCGTAATAGTGCAATTCCACATTCGTGTTTTATAGCATCGCTCATATTGTAATATTTGTTATTTCTGTATAAACAGAAATAGAATTAGTTGTGTTGTTGTTTTATTAAAAAAAAATCCGCGTGTTAGCGCGGATTTTTATTTTTATGATAATTCTATATCAAATTGTGTCAATTCTTTAAAGTCGTGTAAACGATTTTTGACTTCAGCCTCTGTCAATTCTTCCATGCGTTGTGAACCAAATTTCTCTACACAAAATGAAGCTAAATTAGAGCCGTAAATAATGGCGTTCTTCATGTTTTCAAAAGAAATATCTTCGGTTTTTGCTAAATATCCACAAAAACCTCCTGCAAAAGTATCTCCTGCCCCTGTTGGATCATACACCTCAGCCAATGGTAGTGCTGGAGCAAAAAACATTTTTCCTTTATTAAATAACAAGGCTCCATGTTCGCCTTTTTTAATTACTACATATTTTGGACCCATTTCATGGATTTTTTTTGCAGCATTAACCAACGAGTATTCACCACTTAATTGTCTTGCTTCTTCATCATTAATAGTAATAACATCTACACGCTTTAATACTGCATGTAAATCATCAAGAGCGATATCCATCCAAAAATTCATAGTGTCTAATACTACTAATTTTGGTGCTGTTTCCATTTGATCTAATACAGATGCTTGTGTTAAAGGATGTAAATTTCCTAACATTACTATTGCTGCATCCTTAAATTTTTGAGGAACTACTGGTTTAAAATGCTCTAATACATTTAATTCGGTAATTAAAGTGTCTCTTGAATTCATATCATTGTGATATTTACCGCTCCAAAAAAACGTTTTACCATCCTTTATAATTTCGATTCCACTTGTATCAATTCCTTTCGCATTCATCATGTCTAAATACGATTGAGGAAAATCTCCTCCTACTACTGATACCACACCAGTTTCTACACCAAATTGTGATGCTGCAAGGCTTACATACGTTCCTGAGCCTCCTAAAATTTTGTCTGTTTTGCCAAAAGGTGTCTCTATTGCATCAAATGCTACCGTACCAACGGCTAATAATTTACTCATTTTTTTATCATTATTTAGAAAAGTTCTTAATAACTCCAAACTTCTTCTTATCTTTGCAAAAATAAGTTTTAATAATGACTATCAAAGAAATACAAGAAGAAATTATTGACGAGTTTTCAATGTTTGATGATTGGATGGAGCGTTACGAATACATCATTGAATTAGGAAAATCATTAACACTAATAGATAGTGTTTATAAATTGGATGAAAACCTCATAAAAGGATGTCAATCAAAAGTATGGATTCATGCTGATTTTAAGGATGATAAAATTGTATTTACTGCAGATAGTGATGCCATTTTAACTAAAGGGATTGTTGCATTGATAATACGAGTTTATACCAATCAAAATCCTAACGATATACTTGAGGCAGATGAAACGTTTATCAATGAAATAGGACTTAAAGAACATTTGTCACCAACTCGAGCAAACGGATTGGTATCAATGATTAAACAAATAAAATTATACGCTTTAGGCTATCAATCTAAAAAATAATTAAATCACAAAATTACCACAAATGACACAAGAGGACGTACAACATTTAGGCGATGTAATAATCGAAAAAATAAAAACCATTTATGATCCAGAAATTCCTGTTGACATATACGAATTAGGACTAATTTATGATGTGATGATTAGCGAAGATAATGATGTGAAAATATTAATGACCTTAACATCTCCTAATTGTCCTGTTGCAGAAACATTACCAATGGAAGTTGAAGAAAAAGTAAAAACAATTGAAGACGTGAAAGATGCTGAGGTTGAAATTACTTTTGATCCTGCTTGGTCGCAAGATATGATGAGCGAAGAAGCAAAATTAGAACTAGGATTTTTATAACAATTGAAAGAAATAATAAATAAAGTAGCAAAAAGCAAGTTAATCACCATTGACCTAGAGGATTATTATCCTCAAGGAAATCGCGTTTTGTTTGATATTAAAGATTGGCTTTTTGAAGAAATAATACTCAAAGAAAAAGACTTTAGATTGTCGGTTAAAAACCACGATTGGAGTCAGTATAAAGATAGTTTTGTAGCGTTGACCTGTTCATCAGATGCAATTATTCCATCTTGGGCATATTTATTAATTACTGCAAATATTGCTCCTTTCTCAAAAAAAACAGTTGTTGGGAATTTAACAACTTTAGAAACGGCTATTTATCAAGATATCATTTCAGATTTATCTATTGACCAGTTTAAAGACAAGCCTTTAATTATAAAAGGCTGCTCAAATAAAGAAATTCCAAAAACAGCGTATGTCTTATTGGTTACAAAATTGCAACCAATTGCAAAATCAATTATGTTTGGTGAAGCGTGCTCAACTGTTCCGTTATATAAAAATAAATCAATCCCGTCCTAAATAAATTTCAGGTAGTATCAAAAGTCTTGATTTCACTACATTTCGTCTAACAAAATCATCAAAAATGAAAAAGAACCCCTTGTATTCCAAT
>CAMZLV010000169.1 GCA_947311835.1 uncultured Lutibacter sp.
CCGCAAAGCATTGCTTCACATAAAGCGTTTGGGAAGCCTTCAAACATAGATAATTGGAAATAATATTGATGTTGGTTATAAATTTCAAGTAGTTCTTTTTGTTTTACGTTGCTTATTAAACGTACGTTTTTAGGACATTTTTTGTCTAAAAATACTTGACCAACTATTGTAAAGTGATACTCAGGAAATTCTTTAGCCATTTTAATTATTAAATCAATACCTTTTCTATAAAAGCCAACTTTATTTAACGCAACAGTTACCGTTAAAAAAGAATTTTCAATTCTATTTGAATTTGTGATTCTCCATTTTTCAGTATCGTATCCATTCACAACTTCTATAATTTTTGTTTGAATATTTTTATTAAAAGCGCGAATACCTTGCTGTGGATATTTAACATCTAAATAGGTGTACATATAGCTCTCAAGACTCTTGTGTACTGGTAAAATTAGAGATGCATTCCTAAACGAAAAATTAGTAAACCAACCTAAAATAGTTTTAATATTTGCTCCGTAATTAATTTCAGGAAGCTTCGCACAGTCAGTTCCTATGGCAATAATAATAATTGGTGTATTAAAAATTTTGCCAAACAGTACAGGTAGAAAAGAAACATAACCTGCAGATTGAATTACAATAGCCTTGTACTTTTTGATGTTAAAAATAAGATGAATAAATTGTTTTAAGAAAGCAATAGGAAGCAAGCCTTTATGATGCGTATCAAAATGATGTAAAAAAACCGTAAATTTTTTGCTTAAAATAGCAACATCACGTTTTGCAAATGTAGAATACTGCACATATGTCATTAAAATAGGATACTTGCTGTTCTTTGTCATTTATTGGTCTTGTTATAGATTACAGCGAATTTAATCAAAAGTGTAGGATTAGCAAATTTGAAAACGATATATTAAAATTTATGTAAGAAAAGAGAATGTACATAAAGTGTCATTCTGAATGAAATGAAGAATCTTCATTAATAATAATTAGTTCACTATCAAATAAATGGGATTTTTCGACTACGCTCAAAATGACAAAAAAAATGCCTTTTAAAGAAAAGGCATTTTGTGTTTTAAAGTAACTGTTTTAATTAAACCAACATTGTTACAGGATTTTCAATATATCCTTTTAAGGTTTGTAAAAATAGAGAACCTGTAGCACCATCAACCGTTCTATGGTCGCAAGCTAAGGTTAATTTCATTGTATTTCCTGCAACTACTTGACCGTTTTTAACAACTGGTTTTTGTACGATTGCACCAACTGAAAGAATTGCAGAATTTGGTTGGTTGATAATCGAAGTAAAACTTTCGATACCAAACATTCCTAAATTAGAAATAGTAAATGTACTTCCTTGCATTTCATCAGGAGTTAATTTTTTATTTTTTGCTCTTCCTGCATAATCTCTAACTGCTGCACCAATTTGTGGTAGTGACTGTTCGTTTGCAAATTGAACAACAGGAACAACCAAACCATCTTCTACAGCAACAGCAACACCAATGTGTACATGATTATTAAGTTTCATCTTATCATCAAACCATTGAGAGTTTACTTGAGGATGTTGTTTTAAAGCCAATGCACAAGCCTTTACAATCATATCATTATACGATATTTTTGTATTAGGAATCGTGTTGAATTGTTGACGGAATGCAATTGCATTGTTCATATCAAATTCCACATTTAAATAGTAATGAGGAGCCGTAAACTTTGAAGTTGTTAATGCTCTTGCAATTGCTTTGCGCATTTGTGAATTTGGTACTTCGTCAAAATCTTCTTGACCATTGGCAACAAATTTAGCTACACTTGCTGTAGTTGTTTGTGCTGCTTGCGGAACATGGTTTTCAACATCACGTTTGATAATTCTACCAAGATCACCTGTTCCTTGAACGGTAGCAAGATTAATACCTTTTTCTTTAGCTAATTTTTTTGCTAAAGGTGAAGCAATAATGCGTTCGTTCGTATTTGTTGTAGGTGTTATAATAGCCTTCTGAGACGCCGGTTTTTTACTTACTTGTTTTTTAACCTCTTTTACAGGTGTTTCTGTTTTAGTGTTTTCTACAACTTTAGAAGCGTTTGTTTTGAAATTTTTAACAACGGCTTCAATGTCAGTTCCTTTCTTACCAATAATAGCGAGTAAAGAATCAACAGGAGCCGTATCGCCTTCTTTTAATCCAATATATAATAACGTTCCTGTATTAAATGATTCAAATTCCATTGTAGCTTTGTCCGTTTCAATTTCAGCAAGTATATCACCTTCTTCAACGGTATCTCCTTCTTTTTTAAGCCAAGTAGCAACTGTTCCTTCGGTCATAGTATCACTTAAACGAGGCATAGTTATCATTTCAATTCCTTCTGGAATTTCAAAATCGTTTTTAGCTTTATTAGATTTAGTATCTTTTTTTAAATTTTCTTTTTCAACTTCTGTTTTTACAGTAGTTTCTTCAGAAGCATTTGCAATTAATTCAGAAATATCTTCGTCTTCTTCACCAATAATAGCAAGAAGAGAATCAACAGGAGCCGTTTCTCCTTCTTTAAGACCTACATAAAGTAAAGTACCTTCGTTAAAAGATTCAAACTCCATCGTTGCTTTGTCGGTTTCAATTTCAGCAAGTATATCACCTTCTTCAATTTTATCTCCAACTTTTTTTAGCCATGATGCAACGACTCCTTCGGTCATTGTATCGCTTAAACGCGGCATTGTTATAATTTCAGCCATTATCTATGTTTTAAAAATGGATAATCTTCTTGTTCATAAACCATATCATATAATTGTTGTACTTCAGGATATGGTGATTCTTCAGCGTATTTCACACAATCAGCAACTTTGTTTTTTACATCGTTTTTGATTTGTTCTATTTCATTGTCAGACAAGTAGTTTTCTTTTTTAATGATATCTAAAACTTGCGTAATAGGATCAATTTTTTTGTATTCAGCTACTTCATCTTTGGTTCTGTAGTGTTGCGCGTCAGACATTGAGTGACCTCTATATCTATAGGTTTTCATTTCTAAAAAGGTTGGTCCATCTCCACGTCTTGCTCTTTCAATAGCTTCATCCATTGCTTCGGCAACTTTAACAGGATTCATTCCGTCAACTGGTCCACAAGGCATTTCGTACCCTAAACCAAGTTTCCAAATATCAGTATGATTGGCAGTTCTTTCTACTGAAGTTCCCATTGCGTAACCATTGTTTTCAACAATAAAAACGACTGGTAATTTCCAGTTCATTGCCATATTAAATGTTTCGTGAAGTGATCCTTGACGAGAAGCACCATCACCAAAATAGGTAAGCGTTACACCATCACGTTCAAAATATTTATCAGCAAAAGCAATTCCTGCTCCTAAAGGTATTTGACCTCCTACAATTCCATGACCTCCATAAAAACCGTGTTTTTTAGAAAATATATGCATTGATCCACCCATTCCTTTAGAAGTACCTGTTGCTTTACCATATAATTCAGCAAATACTTTTTTAGGGTCAACACCCATTCCTATTGGCTGAACGTGATTACGATAAGCAGTAATCATTTTGTCTTTTGATAAGTCCATAGCGTGTAATGCTCCTGCTAAAACAGCTTCTTGACCGTTGTATAAGTGTAAAAATCCTCTTACTTTTTGTTGGATGTAAACTGCAGCGAGTTTGTCTTCAAACTTTCTCCAAAACAGCATGTCTTTATACCAATTTATGTAAGTTTCTTTAGTGATTGGTTTCATAAAATAATAAAATTATAGTAACTACAAAAATACTATTTTAATGATAAGACTAAAAAGAAATGTATCTTTTTTTTATGATTAGTTAAATTAGTAGAAATGGTAGACTAAAAATGATAGATGTGCTATATTTTACAATTATTTGGTTGGTAAAAATAATTAGATAAGTACAATAATTGTTCTATCCAATTTTAATATAGATAGAGTCAAATTTACTATAAAACTCGTTGTGCATTAGACAATGCTAATTTTTAGATTATTAATATTTCGATTAAAAACAAACTTATTGATATATTGAATCACAGTCAAAGCGGTTAATTTAGATAAAATTCTAGTTTTAAAACCAACAAAAGATTTTGCATAATTTCTACGTATCATAAATTGGTCGCATAGTTGAGAGAATAAAGTTTCAATTCTCTTCCTTTTCTTTCTGAAAATATATGCTTGTTTCTTATAATTATGTTGATTCTTACGCATTGGAATTTCAAGTTTTATACTTTTTGACTCAAACAAATCTAACTGATAATCAACACTTAAATAACCTTTATCACCTAAAATCACACAGTCATTAAATTGATTTTTAATATCTTTTAAATAATGAATGTCGTGAACAGCTACTTTACTTAAATCAAAACTTTTAAAAACACCTTCAACAGAACAAACAGCATGTATTTTATAACCATAATAATGCATTTTTTGACTTGCACAATACCCTTTATTTGGTGCTGAGTAAAAAGATTCTTTACAAATTTTGCTTCGACTACTTCGAGATAGTTTTGTTACTTCTAAAGGCATACTATCTACAACAAAATAATTTTCAAATTCATTGAATCTTTTTGAGAGTTCCTTTCTTATAATTTCAATAGCAAAAAATAATTTTCGCTTTCTGCGATTGTAAACAGAGCGCTCAATCAACTTTTTTAAAGTTGGCGGAAGAACTCTAAATAACTGGCATTCACTATCAATACTCATATATTCTGCTGTTAAGTTCATGGCAATTAATTCTATATCTTTAAGTTTTGGCTTACGGTTTTGTCGTAAAAATTGCTCTTTTTTTGTAATTGAGGTTAAAATTTCTAAAATTTTATCGTAATTTGCTTTAAAGTTGTTCGTGTATTTAACTGTTTGAAATTCAATTAAATATACGATTTTTCTAATCAATGGACAACTTTTTTATAATGCACAACGAGTTATAAAAGATTATCTTGTCTTTTTCTTTGGTAATTACATGTTATAAAAATATCTTTGTAGAGCATCAAATAAAATAAATTGTTTAAATGAATAATTCGTATAAAATATTTCTATTAATTTTTGTTTTTTCCACCACATTTGCTCAAAAAAATCATATTAATATTGATAGTATTTATACTATATTTAAAGTTCAGCCAGACAATTTTAAAAAAGTGGATACGCTTATTTATCTATATAAAAAATCTATAAAACAGCATGAAATTAGAAAAGATATTTTAGAAGAAGCTTTAGAAGAG
>CAMZLV010000170.1 GCA_947311835.1 uncultured Lutibacter sp.
AACAGTTAATCTAATGGATAAAAAAATCATAAAGTCTATAACGAGTAATCATCATTATTTAAATGCTTTTAACGCGACATTATTAATTTAAAATGGTATTACAGGTAGAGAAGTATTAAATAAAACTACAACAGCAACATCTTTAAACGTTGAAGTTTTAAAAACAGGTATTTATGCAGTACAGATAGTACAAGATAGCAAAATGGCTGTGAAAAAATTAATAGTACAATAATTTTACTTAGCCCCAAAACGGGTTTAAACTGTCTAATGAGTGTTTTTAACAAGCCGCTTTTAGGCAGTTTTCTTATTTTTATCCCAACCAACCTTCTCTATCCAAACTTCTATACTGAATTGCCTCAGCAATATGGTCTGGTAAAATATGGTCTGAACTCCCTAAATCAGCAATAGTACGCGCTACTTTTAATATTCTGTCATATGCCCTTGCAGAAAGGTTTAATCGCTCCATAGCATTTTTCAAGAGTGTTTTTGACTCATCATTTAAATCACAGTATTTTCTGATTTGTTTAACAGTCATCTGCGCATTGTAATGTACGTTTTGATTCTCTTTAAAACGTTCTGTTTGAAAATTACGAGCTTTAATCACACGCTCTCTAATTGATGAACTAGGCTCGCCTCGTCTTTCTTCAGTTAGTTTTTCAAATGGTACAGGTTGCACTTCAATATGAATATCAATTCGATCGAGTAATGGACCAGAAATTTTACTCAAATACCGATGCATTTCAGCAGGAGATGAAGAAATAGCATTAGGATCATCACTAAAATAACCACTTGGAGAAGGGTTCATACTAGCAACCAACATAAAACTACTAGGATAAGTAACTGTAAATTTTGCTCTTGATATAGTTACTTCTCTATCTTCTAATGGTTGTCGCATTACCTCAAGTACTTCACGCTTAAACTCAGGTAATTCATCTAAAAATAATACGCCATTGTGTGATAAGGAAATTTCTCCAGGCTGCGGATAACTTCCGCCACCAACCAAAGCAACATTTGAAATCGTATGATGTGGACTTCTAAACGGTCGTTGACTCATTAAACCACTATTTGCTTTTATACGTCCAACTACAGAATGAATTTTGGTAGTTTCTAAGGCTTCTTGTAAGCTCATTGGCGGAAGTATGGTTGGTAATCTTTTTGCAAGCATTGTTTTTCCACTTCCAGGAGGACCAATTAAGATAATATTGTGTCCGCCAGCAGCAGCAATTTCCATACATCTTTTGATAGATTCTTGCCCTTTCACATCTGCAAAATCAAATTCAGGATTTTCAAGATTATCATAAAATTCTTTTCGAGTATCAATAATCAACGGTTTCATTTCTGATGTTCCTTCAAAAAAATCAATTACTTCTTTGATGTTTTCAACGGCATACACATCTAAATCATTTACAATTGCTGCTTCTTTAGCATTCTGTTTAGGTAAGATAAAGCCTTTAAAACCTTCTTCGCGTGCTTTTACGGCAATAGGTAATGCGCCTTTTATGGGTTGTAAACTACCGTCTAACGATAATTCTCCCATTATAATATACCTATCTACATTATCAGATTTTATTTGATTAGAGGCAGTTAAAATGCCAATTGCTAAAGTTAAATCATAAGCACTTCCTTCTTTGCGCAAATCAGCAGGAGCCATATTAATTGTAATTTTTTTTCCAGGAAGTTTGTAACCATTATTATTTAAGGCTGCCGAAATGCGATACGAACTTTCTTTAATAGCATTGTCAGGAAGACCTACAAGATGGTAGCCAATACCTTTATCAATATTTACTTCAACAGTTATGGTTGTTGCTTCAACGCCAAAAACGGCAGATCCAAAAACTTTTACGAGCATATTTTTTTGTTTTTTATAAAAGTAGAAAAAATAAATGAAATTTAAATAGTTTTAGGAAATGATTATGTTTGAGTAACTTGCATTAAATTTATTTTATGAAATTTATTTATTTTTCAGCAATTTTATTGATGCTTTTTGGATGTAACCATAAGGCTGAAGCACTCAAGCAGGACAAAGATTTTTGTGTCAATATTCATCCATCTAATAAGGTCAGTATTTCAGAAGAATTAAAATCGTTTGAAAATAAAGTTGAAAATAAAACAGGTGTTTATGTTTTAGAAAGTGGCTCTAACTCTTTAATTACGAGAGCTTGGTTAAGCGAGGCTGCAGAAAAAACAATTGATGTTCAATATTTTATTTTCTCAACTGATAATGTCGGATTAATTGCATGTGATTATTTGGTAAGAGCAGCAGATAGAGGAGTGAAAGTTAGAATTTTAATTGATGATATTATGGTTGATGCTCCTGCAGAAGATATATTAATGCTAAATTCTCATAAAAACATACGTATAAAAATATATAATCCTGGAGTAAATTTGGGTAAAAATTTGATTGGCAAAATAGCAAAGTTTACAACAGATTTTAGAGGAGCAAACCAACGGATGCACAACAAAACATTTATTGTTGATGATAAAGTAGTAATTACTGGAGGAAGAAATGTAGCAGATGAATATTTTGATTATGACCATAAATATAATTTTAGAGATAGAGATGTTTTATTGTTAGGAAAAACCTCAAAACAGGTAAAAAAATCGTTTAATAATTTTTGGAATAGCCAACTAAGTGTTGAAGTAACAAAAATTGTTTCTAAAAAAAATATTGATATAAATGATGATGAACGTTTTGAAAATTTACATCAGTATGCTTGTAATCCTGAAAATTTTTGGCCTCAAATCAGAAATAAAATAGAAAATTTCTCACAAACGATTAAGGCTATAAAAAACTCAGAGAAATTAATATGGCTAGATTCGGTTTCGTTCATATCAGATATTCCTGGAAAAAACAACACAGTTCGTGGGCTTGGAGGAGGCGGAAAAACAACCACTATTTTACTTAAAACAATAGGAAACGCAAAACAATCAATTGATATTCAAACACCATATTTAATTACAACAAAATTAGCGCAAAATGCATTTAAAGATGCGATAAAAAGAGGAGTTAAAATACGAATATTAACCAATAGTTTAGCATCTACAGATAATTTAGAGGCTTTTGCAAGTTACCAATCAGATAGAGAAAAATTATTAAAATTAGGTGTAGAAATTTATGAATTTAAGCCTAATGCAGCCGTAAGAAAAGAAATTATGAATAATGAGTTGCAAAAGCAATTAGAATATGCTCCAATTTTTGGGTTACACGCCAAAACAATGGTGATTGATCAGCAAAAGACTGTAATAGGCACTTTTAATTTAGATCCACGTTCAGCAAATTTGAATACAGAATGTATAACTATTATTGATTCAAAAGCTATTGCTAATAATGTGTTAGTAGGATTCAATAAAGAATTTGAACCAGAAAACTCATGGAAAATTACCTTAGATTTTAATCCAGATAAAAAAGTAAACCGAAAAAAAAGGTTTAAAACATGGACAAGGAAAGTATTGCCTAAAGGGATATTGTAATAGTTATAAGTTTTTCTTATGGTTTTAAAATCAATTTAGTAGATACGCGTTCAATTTCATCTTTATTCAAGAGCATTTTTCTAAATTTACCATCAGCATATAGTTGCGCTTGATCGCGATAATGCACACTAAACGGATTTCCAGAATTACCTGTTGGTAAGATGCTTACACTATTTTCTACATCAGAAAAATCAACAATTCTTCGTGTAGAAGGGCCTGCATTTATATCATGCGTCTTGTCATTAGTTATATTATACATCAAGTTATTAATAACTTCATTTCCGCCATCAATTTCATATGCACCAACATTAAGATTTAGTAAATAATCAAATAATGGTACTTGTTTACCTATTGGATGATAATGCGTAAGTTTATGAACCTTATTCCATGTCCAAGAATTAACATTATTTCCCAATTGTTTTTTAAGGGAAGCAACTGCTTCAGAAAAAGATTTAGTAATAATTTGACTTTTATTTTCTTTGATATTTTTGGTGTTAATATTGTCATACCAAACCGAATTTTCTCGCTCTAATTGATTGTTGATTTCACGTAACATCAAGTGTGTATTGATAAACGATGAAAAGGTTTTTTCTCCGATTTCATCTTCAAAAGTGTTTTTTAAGAAAAAATAAATAAATTTGGTATAAATTGTAGCGCCAACACTTGATTTTACAAAGTTTCCGTCCCAATTGTTTAATTTTTTTAAGGCGTTATTTTCATCTTCAGAAGGTGAATTAAACATCGTATTTTGCACGATTATTTTACTCAAACTTTGAGCCATTGAAGATTTTGAATCGACTAGCATTTTCATATAATCTTCTTTTGTCCAATCATTTTTTGGCTCTAAAAGTTCAACAATCCTTTTGGCTCTATCTTTAGGTAAGTAATATCCAGGATAAAGCATATTGGAAATAGAATCTGGTTGATTATTGGCAGAATACACATAATTCCAAGTTGGATTATGCGCTTGTGGATTTTGACTAAAATCTAGATATTCTGTAATTTCATTTGTGCCAGAAGTACCATCTAAAATAAATTTAGAACTTACACCTTTTGGTAATTTATAGAGTTTTGCTGCAGCATACCAAGCAATATTATCTTGCGCATCACCATACATAAAGTTGAGTCCAGGCGCGTGAATCATTGCTACTCCTTTTTCAAAATCTTCTTTGTTTTTAGCATGTGATACTTGATACATCGCATCTAAAACTTTATTTTCAAGTTTGGTATAAATCCAAGACATTGCTATTGGTTTGTCAGATGATGTCATAACTACATCGTTCATTATTGGACCGTGCTGAGTAGATTTTACTGTTAATTTCACATCATCTTTACCTTTAACTTTTATGGTCTTTTTTACTAATGTGTACGATTTGTAACCATCGGCAGTTTTGTATTTTGAAGCGTCATCTGGATGATTTTCTTCTTGATAAAAATCAATATCATCATTTTCAAACATCGTCAAACCATAGGCGAAATTACGATTGTGCGAAAGCACAGGAAAAGGGATTCCACCTAAATAATAACCATAACTTTCATAAGTTGGTGTATGGATATGCGCTTCATACCATACAGAAGTTGCCGAAAAACCAATGTGAGGATCGTTTGCAAAAAGTACTTTTCCGTTTTTTGATTTTTTAGGAGAAACTACCCAACTATTACTACCTATAAACGCAGGAACAGGCGAATTTTTCATGAGTGTAGCAACTGTATTTGCTATTTCTTCGGATGCTTTGTTGTAATTGTGAATCAACACCGAATTTGGATCAATATCAATGCCT
>CAMZLV010000171.1 GCA_947311835.1 uncultured Lutibacter sp.
CAACAAAGCAAAGTCCACCAACTTGGTGTATCATTTTTGCAATTTTATGATAATCTGTTCGAATACCTGTTACATTAGAGCAAGCAGTAATTGAAGCAATTTTTATGGGTCTTTTTTCGTATTGTTTTAATAATTTTTCAAAACTATCATAGCAAATCAAGCCAGAGTTTTGGCAAGGAATAATTTCTACATCGGCAATAGTTTCTAACCAAGAAGTTTGATTAGAATGGTGTTCCATATGCGTGATAAAAACGATTGGTTTTAGTGCTTCAGGTACGGTAGTGTGTTCTTTTAAACCTTCAGAAATTTTGAGTCCTAAAATTCGTTGAAATTTATTTACAACTCCAGTCATACCAGTTCCTTCGGTAATTAAAACATCGTTTTCAGTAGCGTTTACATGTTGTTTAATAATATTTCTTGCCTTGTGATATGCTTGTGTCATCACAGAACCTGTAATAGAAGTTTCGGTATGTGTATTTGCTACAAAAGGACCAAATTCATTGAGTAGTTTTTCTTCAATAGGTCTATATAAACGTCCGCTTGCAGTCCAATCAGTATATATAATTTCTTTTTCTCCATAAGGAGATTCAAAGGTTTGACCAATACCAATAATTTCTTTTCTGAACTGTTGAAAATAGTTTTCTAAGGTTGAATTTGAACTCATAATTAAAAAGGCTTGTATAAAAAAACACGTTCGTGATAGCGAACGTGTAAATTTATAGAAATAAAAGGAATTTTTATTTAAAATTTGATAAACCTTTTTTGAGCCAGTTATAATACTCATCTACATTAGGTGTGTAGCCAACAGGGTCAATCAAGTTTTCTTCATTGTGGTTCATTAATACGTAATACGGTTGTGCGTTTGTACCATAACGAATTGTCTCTAGTTCACTCCATTTTTGTCCGATAAATCTTAATTTTTTTCCAGGATTTAATTTAGATGCTACTATATCTCCTTCAGCTAAAGGTCTTTTATCATCAACATATAAAGAGATTAAAACAATATCATTTTTTAAAATCGTTAAAACTTTGTCTTTAACCCAAACGTTTTGTTCCATTTTACGGCAGTTAACACAGGCTTTTCCAGTAAAATCAATCATTACAGGTTTTCCTATTTTTTCAGCATATGCTAACCCTAAGTCGTAATCGTTAAATGTAAGGATGTCATATGGAGCCATTAAATGTGCTCCTTCAGGAATTTCAGTATGATTTGCTCCGCCACTACCAAGTTTTGAATAGCCAACTCCGTATGGAGATTCGCTATAATGTTGTGGAGGAGGAAATGCGCTAATTAAGTTTAATGGCGCTCCCCAAAGTCCAGGAATCATATAAATAGTAAATGATAAAACGATTAAGCCTAAACTAAGTCTTCCAACAGAAATATGGTTTAGAGGAGAATCGTGCGGTAATTGTATTTTTCCAAAGAGATAAAAGGCAAGTGCGCCAAAAATGGCAATCCAAATAGCAATAAATACTTCTCGTTCAAGTAAATGTAAATCTAATACTAAATCTGCATTTGATAAAAATTTAAATGCTAAAGCTAATTCTAAGAATCCTAAAACAACTTTTACGGTGTTTAACCATCCTCCAGATTTTGGTAGTGAGTTTAACCATCCAGGAAAAGCTGCGAATAATGCAAAAGGCAAGGCAATAGCAAGTGAAAATCCGAACATACTAATGATTGGTGCAATTCCTCCTTGTGCAGCAGCAGCAACTAATGCTGTTCCAACAATTGGTCCTGTACAAGAAAAGGAAACAATTGCTAAAGCTAGTGCCATAAAAAATATACCAATCATTCCACCTCTATCTGCCTGTTTGTCAACTTTAGTTCCCCAAGAACTTGGTAATACTATTTCAAATGCACCTAAAAATGATACTGCAAAAACGATTAATAGTATAAAGAAAATTACATTAAACCATACATTGGTAGCAAGTGCATTTAAAGCATCAGCACCAAAAATTTTGGTCACTACAACGCCGAGTAATACATATAAAACAATAATTGACAATCCATATATAACCGCATTTCTAATTCCTACTGCACGGTTTTTACTTTGTTTGGTAAAGAAACTTACCGTCATTGGTATCATAGGAAATACGCAAGGTGTAAGTAGAGCGGCAAATCCTGCAAAAAAACTAAGAATAAAAAGCGTCCATAGTCCTTTTTTTGACGATGAATCTTCTTTTGTTGGAGTTACTTCACTTTCTTCATTTTTTTTTTCTGCACTTGAAGAAACTGCGACTAATTTTTTTATTTCTGATGCGTCAGCCAAAGTTCCAGCCTTCCCTTGAACTGAAAAATTAAGGTCAACATAAGTAGGAGGTAAGCATTGACTATCATCACAAACCATAAATTCGATCTCACCGTTGATGTCAATTTTATGATTAGTTAAGAGTCTAATTCGTTGTTTAAATGTTGCTGTTTCTTCAAAATATTTAATTTTCATACCAAAAACAGGGTCGTCAACTATATGACCTTTTTCTTCAATTGGTTTTCCTATTAACTGAAAAGTATTAATTGAATCTTTTAAATAAATAGTTGTTGGTATTGGTCCATTGTCAGGATCAGAAACATATTGAGAGTATAAATGCCAACTTTTATCAATATTAGCTTTAACAACTAAATTATAATCAGTATCCGTTATTTTTTCTACAGACGTTTCAAATTTAACAGGATTAAGTATTTGAGCATCAGCAAAATAAATTGTAAATAATAATAAAAACAGGCTAATTATTTTTTTCATGGAGTGTTATTTTTAATGTTTTGTTTGTATTCTCTTTTAGTATATAACGATTATCAAGGCGTTTACCCACTATCCAAACGATATCTTTATTTGCATTGCAAAGTAACCAAATATTTTCTTTTTCTATAAGTGAATATTTTTCGTCTTTAAAAAACTTGCTAAGTTTCTTTTTTCCTTTCATTCCTATTGGGTAAAAGTAGTCACCTTTTGACCATTTTCTTACAATTAACGGAAATTTTAACAAATCTTTATCAATTAAAGCAGTTTTTGAATTTGAGTCTTGAGTTTTAAGTCTTAAATATTGAGTGTTAAGTTGTAAGTGTAGCCAATCATTTTTAAATGTGATATCGCTTTCATTAATTAAAAATTCAGTCTTTTCTCTCTCGTCTTTTTTCTCCTGTTTAGACAATAGTAAATGTGTTCTATCTTTAACCAATCTGTGTGTTTTACTAAAGATTTGTTTGCCGCTTTGGGCATCTAATAGGCCAACTACATCATTCCATTCCGTAAAATTATAGTGTTTTAACAATTCAAATAAATATGCTTTTGGATGTGCTATTTTTTTTATTTCTGATATGTCAATGCGTTGAATTAAACCGTCAGAAGTCATGATTTTTTGCTCGATATTTTTAATTGTATCATTCACAATTTGCTGACTTCCTTGTAGATTTTCAAGTGTTTTATCAAATGATTGCATCAAACTTGGGTTCAGTTCTTTTAATACAGGAACGATTTGATGTCGAATTTTATTTCTAAAATATTTGGTTGATGCGTTGCTTTTATCTTCGCGCCATTTAATATTATTTTTAATTGCATAGTTGTGTATTTCATCACGAGTAAATGCCATTAATGGGCGAACGATATTTCCGTTTATTGTAGGAATTCCAGTTAAGCCTTCTAATCCTGTTCCGCGAGTAAAATTGATTAAAAACGTTTCTAAAACATCGTCTTTTTGATGTGCAGTTAAAATATAATCTAACTTATTTTCTTCTAAAATTTTTTCAAACCAATCATAACGAAGTTTGCGCGCAGCCATTTGAATAGATAGTTTGTTTTTTTGAGCGTATTGCTCGGTTTCAAAAGAGATTGCGTACGATTTTAAGTGTAACTCTGCTGCTAAATCAGCAACAAAATTTTCATCCAAATCACTTTCTTCTGCTCGTAATTTGAAGTTGCAATGCGCTAATGAAAAGGTGTATTTTAATTGATGTAAAAGGTGCGTTAATACAACGCTATCAATTCCGCCAGAAATAGCAATAACTAGTTTTTTATCCTTCAGAAAAGGAAAATGCTGACTGATATGATGTTGAAAATCGTGTAACACAATACAAATGTAATGATTTAGGGCATAAGAATTGGTCCTAAAAAGGAAAGCCAAAACCAAAAGCCAAAAATTCCTCCAAATAAACCTGCTAAAATAAAAGTGAAACGTATTTTTTTAGGAATAAAGCTGAAAATTACAATAGATGATATTATTAATCCTAAAACTCCGAATAGTAGTGGAATAGTGCCTTCCCAAAGGTTTAATGCTTTTGAAAGATACAATTCATCTCCGTGTGTTCCAAAATAGTTTCCTTTGTTTTGCACCAATCCTGATAATAAACCATGAAGCAAATTAAATATTTCTCGAAGCCAAAACAATGATAGAAATGTAAAAAACCAATCTATGAATTTGAATTGTTCTTTTTTTTTTCTAAAATAAAGTATCAAAAAACCGAATGTGCCAAATGTCATAGTTTGTATAGGACCTCCAAAAATAAACCAAAAGTTATCACGTTCTAAAGGTTTTTTTAACATTTCAAATCGCTCTCTTTCTTCAAAAGGCTCATTTTGTTCAATAGCTTGTTTATTGGCGTTATATATCTTAAAGTATTCTATCAGAGTTGGTTTTGTTCCTCCAATTGTACCTCCATAATTAATTCTCATCCCTTCAAAACCTACTATTTTACCTGCAGTAAAGTGCCCTAACTCGTGTGTAAGTGTTCCTATTATTGTAAATAATACAAATCCTAAAAACAGCGAAAAGAAAAGTTTTGTATTAAAATTAAAAGTCACGGTTTTTTGTTTTAATCGTAAATATACAAATTTCTATAAATTGTTACCTTTTTATATCTACAATACAAACCGTTAGTTAGAGTCAAGTCTAACATCTAACGTCTAAAGTCTAACGTCTAGTAACAAAGTGGTCTTATATCTTTTTTCTTGAGTCTAAGAATTCAATAACACCTCTCGCATGGCTTTTGCTTTAAGTAAGCATTCTTCATATTCTTTTTCAGGTATTGATTTTGCGGTAATTGCTCCACCAACTGAGTACGAAACATATTTGTTAGTTTGGTTGTATAAAATACTTCTGATAACAACGTTAAAATCAAAATCACCTGTTGGTGAAATATACCCTACAGCACCAGAATAGAGCTCTCTTTTTGTTTCTTCAAGTTCTTCAATTATTTTCATTGCTGCTATTTTTGGCGCTCCTGTCATGCTTCCCATTGGGAACATACTTTTGATTATTTCAACGGAGTTTGTATCTGATTTTACTTCAGATGTAATTGTAGATATTAATTGATGGACTTGTTTAAATGTATATACTTTGCACAGTTCGGCAACTTGAACTGTTCCTTTTTTAGCGGTTTTAGAAAGGTCATTGCGTA
>CAMZLV010000172.1 GCA_947311835.1 uncultured Lutibacter sp.
AAACACCAATAAAAAACTTAAAAACAGAAAAAAACTCAAGAAAAAAATGATTCTTGAGTTTTTTTGACTTTATGTGGGAAGAAAACTATCTTGTTAGTCTTACTTCTGAAAGCGCCTAAAAACAAAAAAGGAAGCATTTTGCTTCCTTTTTTGTTTTTGAATAAGCAACAAAATAGTTGATGATTTTTAATTTTTATTTAAAAATTTACGTTTTGAATATCCAAATAACCTTTCATCTTTAATCATTTCAGAAATACCTTCAGGAAGCATTTCTTCCCATCCTTCTTCTCCTTTAGAGATCATCTTAAGTACTTTTCGAGAGAATATATTTAATGATTCTTTATCGTAATTTTCTATGTCTATTACTTTTCCGTTGTATTTAAAGAATTTATACAATTCTTTCATACGAGGATGTACTTTTAAGTTGTCACTATTAATAACTTCTCCAGTTTCTTCATCAATAAGAGGATATAAATAGATTTTTAGGTCTTTGAAAAACAGTTTTCCAAATGCTTCTAATATTCCACCACTTAAGTCTCGATAGTATTTTTCGTCAAATATTTGTATTAAATTATAAACACCCATTGCAAGTCCCATTCTTGCTTTTGTAAATTCAGCGAAATACTCAACTAGTTTATAATATTCAGAAAAATTAGTAATCATTACATATTGACCAAGCGAACATAAGAGTTCGGCACGGTCTAAGAAATCACGTTCGTTAATTTCTCCTTCTGCTGATAAGTTTGAAAGTGTAATTTCAAAAATGATTTTTGTTTTTTCTTTCTTAACTTTCTTTTCCGCATAAAATAATTCTGTAGCTCTTTGATAAATATCCATATTTACCTTAGTAACAGGTCTAAAACTACCACGAAGTGTAAGAATGTTTTTCTTGTAAAGTTGTTGAGCAGGCAAAAGGTTGTTTCCATCAGGTCCAAACATAACTGCATTGGTCATTTCGTTTTTTACCAATTGTAAACTCATCAATCTATTATCAACATAAGCAAATCGAGGTCCAGAGAAATTAATCATATCAATTTCTATTTGGTCTTTATCTAAATTGTCATAAAAAGAAGCCAATAAATCTTTTGGACTGTCGTGCATATAAAATGCGCCGTAAATGAGGTTTACACCTAATACGCCAAGAGTTTCTTGTTGTAATTTAGCATCATTTTCTTTAAAACGAACATGCATTATAATTTCATTGTAATCTTCTAAAGGATCTAACTGAAATTTAATTCCAACCCAACCGTGACCTTTAAATTTTTTAGCAAAATCTATGGTTGCAACCGTATTAGCATAAGAAAAAAACAGTCTTTCAGGATGTTTACTTCTGCTTAATCTATCTTCAATTAAATGAATTTCATGTGTAAGCATTCGTTTTAAGCGCGACTCAGTTACATAACGTCTATCATCTTCAATTCCATAAATAGCGTCTGAAAAATCTTTGTCATATGCACTCATTGCTTTTGCAATTGTACCTGAAGCGCCTCCTGCTCTAAAGAAATTACGTGCTGTTTCTTGACCTGCGCCAATTTCAGAGAATGTACCGTAAATGTTTTGGTTTAAATTTATTCGTAATGCTTTCCTTTTATTAGAAGGAGTACTTGATAGTGTTTTGTCACCTTTGATTACTAAAGACATTTTTGCATGATTTTTTTGTTATACAAAAATACTAAATTCCTATGTTTGTAATAACTTTTTAGTATTAAATTTGAAAAAAATATTATTTTGAAAGTAACTTTTTTAGGTACGGGAACTTCTCAAGGAATTCCTGTAATTAATAGTACACATCCTGTCTGTCTATCAACTGATAAAAAAGATAAAAGATTACGAGTTTCTGTTTTGGTTGAATGGGACGAGTTTTGTTATGTGATTGATTGTGGTCCTGATTTTAGATATCAAATGCTTCGTGCTAAAGTAAATCGAATTGACGGAATTTTATTTACGCACGAACATGCTGATCATGTTGCAGGTTTAGATGATATTCGTCCGTTTTCTTTTCAGTTAGGCAAAGTGCCAATTTATGCACAACAACGTGTTTTAACTAATTTAAAACATCGATTTGAATATATATTTGAAGAAAAAAACAAATATCCTGGAGCGCCAAGTATTATACAAAATAGCGTAGAAGAGTCTGTATTTAAATTGCATAATCTTAGTGTAACTCCTATTAAAATCAAACATGGAAATTTACCTATATTAGGTTATAGATTTGAAAATTTTGCTTATTTAACAGATGTTAAAACCTTAGTTTCATCAGAAAAAGAAAAATTAAAAGGTTTAAAGGTGTTGGTTATAAGCGCATTACGTATTGAGCAACATCATTCTCATCTTAGTTTGAGTGAAGCGCTATCTATCATTGATGAATTAAAACCAAAACGCGCTTATTTAACGCATATTAGTCATAAGTTGGGTTTTCATACAGAAGTAGAAAAAAACCTTCCTACAAATGTTTTTTTAGCATATGACGAATTGGAAATTGAAATTTAATATGTAGTTGTCATATCTTCATCAACACAAATGATAAAATCAGCTCTATTTTTGTGCTCATTTTCTAATTTGTTTACATCTTTTTGTAGTACTGTTGAGATTGTTGCGTAGTTTAAGTCTTTTTGTTGTTTTTTTAAATACCACAAAATTCCTTCATATTTATCAGAATGAAATGCACCATTATAATGTATAAAAAGCGTTCCTTTTTTAAAGTTTTTTAAGATTGAATTTGCCATTGTTGCATCTTTTATAGCCTGAGCCATTACTAATTTAGGGCTTCCGTGTTTGCCCATCATTTTTAAAATGCTTTTATAGGTTGGTAATTCGATATCAAATTCGATTGGAAGAGGCGCAATCCAACTTTTTTCTTCATCAGTAAGTTTTTCTAATTCTTCAAAGCCTTTTTTATACACCATACTTGCAAAACGTCTTGGAATGTTAGTTGCTATAAATTTTAAGTTATTTTCTTTGGCAAAATTCACCAATGGCGCATAATCAGTATCATAATTAGGCCATAAACGCGCAAGTGTATCCAACCCTTTTGCTGTTATTTTGTCAGACAAATAATCATTTAATTCATCTTGATTATCTCTTTCAAACATTTCTGCTCCTAAAATTAATTTTTTAGTTTTGTTTAAGTCATTGGTAACTTCATATTGTAGCCAATGCGTTATAGGATTGTTATGCAATTCGCCAAATAGAATAATGTCTTTTTGATTTAATTTTTTGAGCATTTTTTTATAGGATATTTTTTTTCCTTTTGCATTGTATATTACATACGGCTTTGTTTGACCAATTGATATGTTGGTAATCAATAAGAAAGAGAAAAGCAATACTAAATTTTTCATATATTTTTGTGTATTTATATTATTAAGTAAATCAAAGATAGTTTTTTTTCAGAAGAGTATGTTTAAATTTTTTATAAACGTTCTTCAATCCATTTTTTAAAATCATAAAAATTTTGTGGCACAACTCCATGTCCAACTCCATATTCTTGGTAACTATTTTTAATTTCCAATTTATTTAAAAATTCTGGAGCCTGTTTTGCCCAATCAACAGGAATTACTTGATCTACACTTCCGTGTGAAATGTAAAAATCTAAATTTTTGTAGTTGTTTTTATTCAGTTTTGATGGAAGTAATTCTTTATTGATATAACCACTTAATGCAACAATATAATTTATTTTTTCAGGATAATTCATAGCAACACTATAACTTAAAATTGTACCTTGACTAAAGCCTAATAAAAATATTTTATTTTTGTTTACGTTATATGTTTCTGTAATTTCATCTATAAATTTAGCAATTTTATCACGTGCTATTTTAGCTTCATCTATATCAGAAAATTTACCATTAGTAGCATCAAAATGTATCGTGTACCAAGAATATGATCCTAAACCTAATGACATTGGAGCACGCGCGCTAATGATTAATAATTCGTCTGGCAATTCAGATGCAAATGAAAATAAATCTTGTTCATTACTTCCATAACCGTGTAATAATAATAGTAATGGAGGATTTTCACTTGGTTTTTTAGGATGACGAATGATATATTCTAATGATAATTTTGGTGTCATTTTTTGAGTTATAATAATAATGTCATTTTGAACCTAGTAAAAATTTAAACTACGTTCAAAATGACATTAAGTGTGTTGAAAAAAATAAATTAAATTCCTTTAAACCATTCTTGAAACATATCTCCAAGCAAAGGTATTTTTTTCTCTTCACCTTGTACTGCTCCAATAAATCCGATTACCCAAAGTACAAAAAGTACAAAACCAATTATTCCAGCAATCATAGTTCCTACATAGTTGTTGATGATCCATCCATTTAGGATTGATAGAATACTTAACCCAATCATTTGACGGATATGAAAAGAAGCAAAATCATTTTTTTTGCTGTTATTCATTATAAATGCAATTATTAAACCAATTATCCATAAATAACTAATGATTGCCATTGTTTTTCCTTCGTTTACTGTAGTGTTTTCCATTTTTTATTTTTAAAGTTAATTGTAAATATAATAAAATTATTTCAAAATCAATTTATTGTTTGCATAAATACAGGGCAAACTCATACTTTAATTTTCAAAACCTTTAATAAGTACTGATTGTCCCATCCAGCTTTAAGTCTTTTACCTTTAATACCTTGCTTTTCTGTTTTCTCATTTTTCAATAAGTTTAGCGCTATTTTTAGAAGTACGGAATAGTTTTGAGAAGAATTTCCTGCTCTTTTTCTAGATGCATCTTCTGAAAAGGCAACATCAAGTGTCCAATGTAGTTTGTTTTCAACAGCCCAATGAGAGCGTATTGCAGATTGAAAATAAGACGCATCATTTTTTAGACTTGATATATAATAACGTGTTGCAATTTCTTTTTCTTTATCACTATTTTTAAATTCTCGAACACTTTCTATTC
>CAMZLV010000173.1 GCA_947311835.1 uncultured Lutibacter sp.
AAATCCATTTATTGGAACAAAATTATTTTCCTAAAATCATTAATGGTGTTTTGTTAAAAGAGTAGTTAGTGTTGTCATAAGTCTTTTATATGAGTAAAAAGAAAAAATATTATGTTGTATGGAGCGGACACAAAACAGGTGTGTTCTCATCATGGAATGTATGTAAAAAACACATAGCTAATTATCAAGGAGCGCAATACAAGTCGTTTGTTTCTCAAACAGAAGCCGAAAAAGCGTTTAAAGGAAACTATTTTGATTATATAGGTAAGGATACTACTAAGGAAAAATTATCAGCAACAGAATTAAAAAAAATAGGAAAACCAATTATGAATTCTATTTCTGTAGATGGCGCTTGTAACAATAAAGGTTTAGCCGAATATCAAGGAGTATATACTGACACGCATACGGAATTATTTAAACAAGGTCCGTTTGAAGGAGGAAGTAATAATTTAATGGAGTTTTTGGCCTTGGTGCACGGATTGGCATATATCAAAAAAAACAACTTAGATTTACCTATCTATTCTGACAGTCGCACAGCCATTAGTTGGGTGTGGAACAAAAAAATTAAGACAACCATAAAAAGCACAACTGCTAATAAAATAATTTTCGAATTGGTTGATAGAGCCTTAGATTGGTTGCAAAAAAATCCAGAAATGATTACACATTCTACTATATTGAAATGGGAAACGAAGGCTTGGGGAGAAATTCCTGCTGATTTCGGAAGGAAATAAAAATCATTTTTTTTATTTAAAATATTCATCGTACATTTGCGATAAGAAATGAAGAGAACATTAAATAATATCGTTTATAAAGAAGAAACTGAAGATTTGGCTAAAATAGCAAAGGCTTTAGGACATCCTACACGAATAGCAATTTTAAAGCATTTAGAAAATCAAACGTGCTGTTTTACAGGCGATTTGGTTGATGTGATGCCTTTAGCACAATCAACTATTTCTCAACATTTAAAAGAATTAAAAAATGCAGGTTTAATTCAAGGAGAACTAAAACCACCAAAAATAAAATATTGTATCAATCAACAAAATTGGAATAAAGCAAAACAATTATTTGCAGATTTCTTTCAATAAAATAAACAAAATATGAGCACAATCATTAAAATTTTAGGAACAGGATGTCCTAATTGTAAAAGAACAGAAGCAGTTGTACAAACAGTAGTTGAAGAATTAAAAATTGAAGCAAAAATTATAAAAGTTGAAGATATTCAAGATATTATGGCATATGATATTATGAGTACTCCTGCGGTAGTAATTGATGAAGTTGTAAAAATTAAAGGACGCGTACCAAGTTTTGACGAAATAAAAAGTTTATTACAAAATACCGAAACATGCTGTGAGCCAACAAACAACTCTTCATCAGATTCTTGCTGTAGTTCAGACACAACAAGTAGTTGTTGTTAATTTATAATATTTGCCAAAAAAAACCGTAATTAATCATGTTTGATTGGATACAAAATCTAGCAGATTGGCTTGTTTATGATCTATTTCATTTAGAAAAAGAACAACATTTAGCAGAAGCACTAAATTTCTTTTTCTATGATACAACAAAAATACTGTTATTACTTATTGTCGTTATTTTTTTGATGGGAATAGTAAACAGTTATTTCCCTATAGACAAGGTTAGAAACTACCTTTCAAGAAACAAATTATACGGCTTTGAATACCTTATTTCAAGCCTTTTTGGCGTTGTAACACCTTTTTGTTCTTGCTCGTCAGTCCCTTTGTTTATTGGTTTTGTAAAGGGCGGAATACCATTAGGAGTAACTTTTGCATTCTTAATAACATCACCATTGGTAAATGAAGTTGCTATTGGTTTATTTATAGGACTTTTTGGTGTAAAAATGACCGTAATTTATGTGTTAAGTGGAATTTTATTAGGTACTATTTCTGGTATGATTCTTCAAAAATTAAATTTAGAACGTTACCTAACACCTTGGGTAAAAAACGTGTTGGACAACGCACAAAAAGAACAAGATGTTTTTATTGCCGAAAAACAAACATTCAAACAACGCTTACCGATTATTTGGCAAGAAGTAAAAACAATATTAAAAGGAATAGTACCATATGTAATTGTTGGAATAGCAATTGGCGGACTGATGCACGGCTATATTCCATCAGGTTTTTTTGAACAATATATGAGTAAAGACAATCTGTTTGCAGTTCCGTTGGCAACAATTTTAGCCGTACCAATGTATTCAAACGCATCAGGAATTTTACCAGTAGTTCAAGTGCTTGTAGCAAAAGGAATTCCAATCGGAACAGCTATTGCATTTATGATGGCAGTTGTAGGATTATCACTGCCAGAAGCAATGCTGCTTAAAAAAGTGATGACGTTAAAATTAATAAGCATTTTCTTCGGAGTAGTAACGCTATGCATCATTATTTCAGGATATGTATTCAATATAATATTATGATAATTAGCAATTATTTTGGGCGTTCGGGCGGGCTATTCGCTATATCTTTTTTTAAGAAAAATAAAAAAAGGATGCCGCTACTATCCCTAACGCAACACTAAAATGTATAAAATATATTTACAATGAAAAAAACGATTTACATACTCATACTTACACTTTTTATAACATCTTGTACGCAACAAACTTGCCAAAAGAAGGCCGTAAATAAGCAACATAACAATACAGCAACCAAAAAAAACACGCCAACAATAAAAGTAATAGACACTGATTTTTCAAAGGGAAGACTAAACTTAGAACACAAATTAAATTTAAACGATTTAGAAAATTTTCACGGACATTTATGTGATGGTTTAGTCGTTGGTTTTTTAGGAATTAAAGAAGGACTTGATGTACTTTATCCAAATGGAATAATCGATAGAACCAATACACGAATTGTAAGTAAAAGTTCACCGTGTTTAACTGATGTAGCCGTTTATATTACAGGAGGTCGCTATCAATTCAATTCATTTTATGTAGATAATTCAATTGAAAATGGTTTTTACATTATACAACGAAAAGACAATAAAAAAACAGTTTTAGTAAACCTAAACAAAGGAGTAAAACCTACAGCAATAAGCATTTTGGGAGCAAAAGCAGTTAAAGGTGAATTACAAGCT
>CAMZLV010000174.1 GCA_947311835.1 uncultured Lutibacter sp.
ATCCCATTGCGGAATATCGTATCTTAATATTTTAGTGTCTGCAAACTGCTCTACAAATGTGCTTTCTGCTTTTGCAGTTGGTTTTTTTTCTTCGTTTTTTTCTTCTTGTTTACATGAAATTAAAAGTGTAAACACAAGTAGAAAAGATAATAAATGTACTTTCTTCATTGTTTTGATAAGTGTTAATTAGTTGACAAAGTTAATGATTTGACCTATATATGTTTGAAGTTTAAGTGTTTTTTTTAAAGTTGATTTACAACTTTGCGAATTTCAACTAAATTACTGAGCAGTTTTTCTAGATGTGCAAGGTCAAGCATATTTGCACCGTCACTTTTAGCATTTTTAGGGTCAAAATGTGTTTCAATAAACAAACCATCAACATTATTTACAATTCCTGCACGTGCTATGGTTTCAATCATTTCTGGTCTTCCACCAGTAACTCCTGAACTTTGATTTGGTTGTTGTAATGAGTGTGTAACGTCTAATACAACAGGAGCAAAGGCTCTCATTTCAGGTATTCCTCTAAAATCTACTATCATATCTTGATAGCCAAACATGGTTCCTCTATCTGTAATCCATGCTTTGTCACTACCGCTATCTTTTACTTTTTGCACAGCGTGTTGCATTGCACTTGGACTCATAAATTGCCCTTTTTTAAGATTTACTACTTTTCCTGTTTTTGCTGCAGCAACCACTAAATCGGTTTGACGAACTAAAAATGCTGGAATTTGTAATACATCTACATATTCTGCTGCTTTAATTGCATCAGAAACTTCGTGAATGTCAGTAACTGTTGGTACGTCAAATGTTTCAGAAACTTTGCGTAATATTTTTAAGGCTTTTTCATCTCCTATTCCTGTAAAACTATCTATTCTACTTCTATTGGCTTTTTTAAAACTTCCTTTAAATACATATGGAATTTTTAAATCGTCAGTAATTTTAATTACTTTTTCAGCAATTCTAAGTGCCATATCTTCGCCTTCTATAGCGCAAGGTCCTGCCAGTAAAAAGAAGTTGTCAGAGTTGGTATGTTTTATTTTCGGAATAAGATTGAGATTCATGTTGAATATTATTTTTCAGCAAAGATACAGTTTTTTAACGGTTGTTTATAACGTCTAATTATTTTATCAAAACTCGCACACCTTCACTATGGCTACTAAATTCTGGTGCATATATGCTTTGTATAGTCGTAATTCCGTTTGAGAAATCACCTTTATTGTTTACTCTTAAGTCGTATTCAAACACATAAACTCCTTTTGGCAATCTATCAAAAAAGAAATTAGTACTTGCGTCTTTTGTGCTTTCATAATAACCCAAACCATCTTGATATTTGTATTTTGATAATACGTTTATTGGCTCAAATCCTGATGCGCGCATATCTTTCATATGCGCAAATTCCATAACTCTATCTACTTTTAATTCGATGCGTACTCGCACTAAATCGCCAAGTTGTAATGCTGTTTCTTTTTTTATTTCTGATAATACTTCTCCTTTATCGGTATTGGTTTTTAAGAATAATTTTTTTGATAATTGTAACGGAGTTTCAGCACTCGTTATCTTATCTAAATCTTCAAAATACTGCCAATACAACGCGCCCCAAGCAATGCCTTTGGTGTTTTTTGTCAACGTTACCGTTGCCATTTCTGGTTTTATTTCATTGCGGTAAAAAGAAGTTTTAAAATAACCAGTTCCTGCTTCAACTTTGGTTTCTTCAAGTTCTAAAGGTTTTATCTCTTTGTTGCCTATTTTTACATCCATAAAATCAGTAACTTCAAGCCAATCTGAACCTTGTAATAACAAGGCGTAAACTGCTTCGGTTGTTGCTTTGGTAGTTTTCCAACGGTTGGTTTGCTTGTTTTTAAGCAACCAAATCTTTAGATTGTCAACTGTTTCGAGATTATTCTCTTTGTTCTGAATGACATTTCCTATTTCTGAGAAAACTTCAATCATCAAGGCTTGTGTTTCAACAGGTGCTTGATACCAATACCAACTTGCTGTATTTGATTTCCAGTACATACCTAATTCATCATTAGTAATACTATTTTCTTTAAGTGATTTTAAGATTTTGCTAGCAACAGTTTTATTGTTATTTCTGTATTGAATAAGCGAAATCATTCCTTTAGAATAAAGATTAAATTCTTTCCAATAAGTTGCTGATTGATTGCGATAATAATCAATAGCAGTTTGCAATTTGTTGTTTATTTTTAGCTTCGGATAAAAACTACGCATATATAAATAATGAAGTTGAGAATATCCTAGATTATTTTTTGCCAAATACGCTTTTTCTGCCTTCAATCCTTTTGATTTTGTTTTGGCTTCTTTTCTGATTTTTGCAGCTCGTTTTAGTAGTTGCTTGTAGTCGTCTAATAATTCATCATCTAAAA
Source organism: uncultured Lutibacter sp. (assembly GCA_947311835.1). Taxonomy (GTDB): domain Bacteria; phylum Bacteroidota; class Bacteroidia; order Flavobacteriales; family Flavobacteriaceae; genus Urechidicola. The sequence goes on from CAMZLV010000174.1 coordinate 2,385, forward strand.
ATTTTACGGCTTTGTTAATTGTAGATTCTTCACTATCGTTCAGAATGATACCTAATTTATTTAAGTGACCAAAGCCACTCGCAATATGTTGTGTAATGTATCTATTAGGATAATCAGCACCTTTAAACCAAGGAAATCCGCCATTGCTAAACTGCATTTGTTTTAACTTTTTAAATGCACCATCCAACTCATTTTTCATTTTGTTGATGTCGAATAACAAGGCAATACGTTTCTTTTGTTCGGTTTCACTTTGTGCATCACGTAACCAAGGTGTTTCTTGAATAATCAATGATTTTAATTCTTGATTTTTTTCAAGATTAGATAACAATGCATCTGTTGATTTCCACTGATTAAATACCTCTTGTATTCTCGGATTTGAGTTCACAATATGACTTGCCAAAGCATTGGCGTAATAACGAGAAAATGTTTGCTCAGCACATTCATACGGATATTCCATTAAATACGGCAAGGCTTGTACAGCATACCAAGCAGGATTTGAAGTGACTTCAAGCGTTAGTTTATGATTACTCAAAGTTGTAGAAGTATTATTTTTCAACTTATCAAGTGTAAACGTTTTGGTTTCATTACTTTTAATCCACATTGGTAAGGTTTCTGTAACCAACATTCTGTTTGATAAAACTGGTAAAGCGTTTTGTTCTCCATCAGAAAAACCACCTGCTTTTGCCACAATTTTATATTGAACAGCCTGTACTTTGTTATGCGGAATAGTCAAAGACCAACTCACATTTGTATTGCCTTTAGCGTCAATTTTAAAAGATTGAGATTTAGTAATATTTTCTAATAAATTGTCTATTTCTTTTCCTGTTACAGCATCTGTCAATTGCAATTGTGCAAAGCCATTGAGCGTTTTATCAGTAAGATTAGAGATTTTACTTGAAAAGATAATTTTATCGCCTTCACGTAAGAATCTTGGCGGATTTGGCAATACCATCAACTCTTTTTGAGTAACAGTTGTTAAACTTTTAGTTGCCGATTTCATGTCTTTGGTATGTGCCAATAATTGCAATTTCCAACGTGTTAATGCTTCAGGAACGGTAAAAGTAAAACTCACTTCGCCATTTTTATTGGTTTTTAAATGTGGAAAGAAAAAGGCGGTTTCATTAAAGTTTTTTCTAATTTTTATTCCTTGGAAATCTACTTTTGGAGTAGGAACTTCAACACTCTTGTCGCTAGGAATCATTTCCCCTTTTTTTGCCATTATAGCATAACCAGAAACAACAACCTCTTCTAGTTCAGCGCTATCTTCAACAACTGGAATAGTTTCTGGTGCTACATTCTTCATTTTTATTGATGATGCGCCTCTCACCATAATTCCAGCAGATTTTCCTTCAAGCGCTCTTGCAAAATATTGATTTCCATTCAAACTAAATCCAAACCAATTAAGGTTATCATAGCCTTGTTGAGAGTACTTACCATAAAAATATTGTTGATTTCTAACTATAAAATTGCTCTTGCCAAAACTACTTGAACTGCTGTTGGTGTATGAATAATAATTTCTATGTTGAATTGGGTTAAAAGACCAATTGTGTGTTTTAAATTCATCTAAAGAAGCATCGTACATAGAGGCTAATAGTTCTGCAGTAACTTTGTCTTTTTGTGCTCCTTTTATTTTAAAACTCCATGTTTGCTCACTTGCTGGTTGTAATTTATCTCTAAAAGTTATTGTTTCAATAGATAAATCTTCAAAAGAATAAGGTACAGAAATAGCAAGATTTCCATTTTCAAAACTATTGTAGTTTGCAAAGTAATAATTAATTGCAAATCCGCCTAAATCATCTTTTGTAACAGGAATTTTGATGGTTTTTGTTTCGTTATTTAAATGCACAAAGTAATTAGAAACAATTTTATGTCCTTTCTCAACTTGTATCATTACAGTCATGTCTTTTGATGCTGATGCTACTTTTAATAGCACGTTTTCTTTGGGTTTATAAGATGTTTTGTCAGTATTGATGATAAACAATTTAGTATCAGCAATCGTTTTATCTTTGTTGCTAAATACGGTAAAACGTTGCTTGTCTTTTACTTCTTGCCCGAAATTATCTTTACAAGTTAGTTCTACGATATAAGCACCAGAAATCCATTTTTTGATGTTGCCAAGAGTGAGTTTTTTTGATTTGTTGGTGTCAAAAGTTTTATCAAATACTAATTTTCCTTTTTTCCATTTTGTTACGTTGTTTTCATCATCCGTATAAGGGTCGTGCGGAAAGCGTTCTCTAAATTCATTTTCACTAAAACCTTGATAGTCTGGCGCAGACCAAGGACGTTTACGCAAAGGGTTTTCAGGAGCGATTAACTTGTATATTTTGATAGTCCCTTTGGTTGGCACAAACTCGCCATTTAAGTTATTGGTTGTGATGATAAGTTTGTTATCTTTATTTAATTTATCAATTTTTGATTCGATTGAAACGGTTGTAGTTAAAGTGTGATAACCAACTTTTACGGTTGTTTCAGTGCTTCTTGTTTCGCCATTAATGTCCGTAACATCAGCAATCACTTTATAACTGAATGTAGGTTGAGAATCTTTAGAAACTTTTGCATCAGGAATGGCTTTAAAAGTGATTTTGTAATTTCCAGACGCATCAGTAACGCTTTCGCCATGTGTAATTTCTAATTCATCCGAAGAAAAAGAAGGACGATACCAATAATACCAACGTGGAAATTGTGCTGTTCGCACTACGCGATACACAACTTTAGCATCGGTTATCATACTTCCTGCAAAAGCAGTTGCTGTACCGTTTACGGTAATGCTGTCGTTTAATTTATAGGTTTCTGTAATAGGTTTAAACTCGGTTTCAAACTTTGGGCGTTTGTATTCTTCAACTGAAAAATCGAGAGAAAAGTCTCCAAAATAATAATCTACTTCATCATAAAATTTACTGTCATATTCACTGCTTACATCAATATAAATAGAGTATTCTCCTGTTAATCCACCAGAAGGTAATATAAATTCGCCTGAAACAGAACCAAATTCATTCAATTTTAAGTTGAGCTCTTTTATTTCTTGATTGTTGGCATCGTATAAGGTAATTTCAACATATTCGTTGGTAAAGACTTCCGATTTTTCACCTTGTTTTTTTAATACGATGGCTTTAAAATAAACGGTTTGTCCTGGACGATAGATGCTTCTATCCGTAAAAATAAAGGGTTTAATTCTTATTTCTTCATCTGTTTCAGGTTCATTGCTACCATTTGTAGCATACAAATAATAATCGCCAAAAGTTGCCGTATCGTCATCTTTGGTTATTGTAACGACAACATTGCTATGTCTAGATTTATTTGCAAAAGAAAACCGTCCATTTTTATCGGTTATAAAATTACGATTTATTGGTTTATTATAGCGTCCTGTATTGTAATTTTTAAGATTTACTTTGGCATTTTCAATAGGTTTTCCATTGTTTCTATCAACTACTTGATAGGAGTTGTTTCCATCCATATCATTTTCAATTAATACCAAATTGGTACTTTGTATAAAAGTGTATGAAAAGAGTTTGTCTTTATCTAAAATATTATTTTCGGTTGTTGCAACAATCATAAAATTGCCTTGCGTTAGGTTTGGCAACAAAACTTCCGTTTTGTGTTGTTGGTAGTCGTGTTCGATACGCAATGTTGCATTCCAATTTTTTACGGAATTTAGTTTTTTAATAAATGCTATACGTACAGAATCATTATAAATTTTGTTGAATTTTTTTTGCTGTTTTTTACTGATTTTATAGGCTCTAAAAAAGAGTTTATCAGTGTTTTTATATTGAATCAATAGGCGAGAAGGTGTGTTGATAGGAATATATCTTTCAGCAGTAAGATTTACCCTTTTTTGTAAGATTTTCCCTTTGATATTTTCACATTTTTTAGCACCAATTGATTCAGGAAAACGCTTGATGGCATCGTCACAAATTTCCAATGCTTTTTTC
>CAMZLV010000175.1 GCA_947311835.1 uncultured Lutibacter sp.
ATCCCTTTGGACTTGAACATAAAGGGTACAATAATGTTGTGAATGGTACTGAAAATAAGTATAAATATAATGGAATGGAGCACCAAGAAGAATTAGGTTTAGATTGGTACGATTATGGAGCAAGAAATTACGATGCAAGTTTAGGACGTTGGATGAACATCGACCCACTTGCTGAAACTTCAAGAAGATGGTCTCCATATAATTATGTTTACAACAACCCATTACGCTTTATTGATCCAGATGGAATGCAAGCTGATGATATCACTATTATGGATAATGGTAGTATTACAAGAGAAGAAACTGATGATAATTTTGATATTGTACAAAATGAATCTGGAGATAAAAAAATTCAAATTGACCATAAAGACGGTAAATCTCAAATTGGTGACCTTCAAGAAATTTCATTAACAGATAGTAAAGGTAATGAAGCTACAACTCAATATATGCTTATCGAAGATAATGATGTAGCAAAGCAAGTATTTGAATTTGCAGCATCAACAACTGCAAATTCTTCTTCAAACGCAGAATTTGGATTAGATATGTTTAGTTTTGAGGATGGTTTTTCAACGAATTTATTTCAGACTGGTGAAATATCTGCGAAAGGATTTCCTAATGTTAAACCATTAGGACAATTAGATAATTTAGATTTAGGAAATGGTCATTTGGTTAAAAATAGCACTTGGATTGAAAACAATCATTCTCATTCAGGAGCTATATTAGGTTCTCCATCAGGTTTTTTAAGACGTTATGGTAAAAATGGAACATATTTTGAACCTGCAGGATCAGGAGATAGAACTTTTGTTGGAGTAGGTTCTAAATCTCCTACAAAACAATATATGTATTCTTCCCACGAGAAAACATATATAGAATACAATAGTAAAAGTGCAAAAATAATAGGTAATCGAAAAAAATAACTTGATTATGAAAAAATTAATTTTAACTCTTTTCTTAATTGTTCCTTTTGTTGTTTCCTCTCAATGTTTAAGAAATTCTTTTTTAAACATTTTGGATGAGTACATAAAAAAAGAAACTCAACAAAAATCCGTTGATAAAGACAGTATAGTTATAAGTGCTTATTTTGATAAAATTGATGATGGATATGCAATAAATTTATCAATGTATGAATTGAAATATTTCCCAAACACTGATTCTCTTAAAATGTACAATAATGTTAGAATGATTGTTCGATATCCAAATAAATTTAAGAAAAAGTTATCAAAATATTTTAAGCCTATTAAAGAAAGACGAGAATTTAAAGAGGTTAAAATAAATACAATATATGAACCAATTAGTAACTTTCTATTTCAATTAAAAGGTAATGGTAGATTTTATATTATCTCTACTTCGGATGATGACTATTATTACGAGAAGTTTAAAGATAAAAAAATGAAATTTTCAAAAGACTTGAAATTTTCAAAAGATATTAGTAATTAATATCGAGGAAACCACAGCTTTAAGTTGTGGTTTTTTTATGCTCTAAAGCGAAGCGACATTTTTATTAAAAAACTCTTTAAACTTCTTTTTAGTTAAGAAAGAGTCAATAATTTTAAGGATTGTAGATTTATCTTCTTCGTCCAGTTCGTTTATGAGTTTAAACCGCTCTACTTCCCCAACTCCCACACGATTGCATCGTGTGGTAAATAGTAAAAAAACAAATAAAAAATAGTTCACTATATTTGACTGTGCGTAAAAGTTACTTTAAAAAATCTACACAATAGCAAGCCTAATCAGCATAAACCAACAAGTAAAACAAAATTTGCACTTTTGCTTTACTAAAAACATATAACTTAAGGGTTTACAAACAAGAAAATATAACTTTGTACAAGAATTATTTAGTGTAAATAAAGAAACCATTATGACTGCTTTAGAGCGTGTTTTAAAACAAGAAAAAGAAGTTCGTCAAGAAATTTCCACTTCAAATAAAAATATACTCGACAAACGTATAGAAAATTACAAAAGTAATGAGAATAATGTTTTAGATTGGGAAGGCGTAAAGAATGATTGGTAATGAGTTATAAAATTAAGTTACTACCTGTTGTTTATACAGATTTAAAAAAAGTTTAAAACGGAAAATTCACACAGAGTTTAATTTACACTCCCATTTTTTTTTGTATCTTTAAACTATGGAAGATACAAGAAAGGTATTCATCAACTCAAAAGTAAGTCTATGGCGTAAATTTTTATTTATCATAGCACCAATCATTGCTTTTTATTTTATCTTTTTTATTGAATTAGATACAAATAACCCTCAAATCACCTACACTTTGGCAGTTGCTATTTGGATGGCGCTTTGGTGGGTTGCCGAAGTTGTTCCACTTGCAATAACCTCACTGCTACCAATTGCTTTATTCCCTTTATTAGGAATTATGAATGGCAAAGCAGTTTCTTCTACTTATTTTAATCATGTTATTTTCTTGTTTATTGGAGGTTTTTTAGTTGCATTAGCTATTCAAAAATGGAACTTACACAAACGTATTGCTATTAAAATATTACAAATTGTAGGTTTAAAACCTGCAAGAATATTATTCGGTTTTATGTTTGCTACTGCGTTTTTATCTATGTGGATTTCCAATACTGCAACTACTATGATGATGGTGCCCATTTTACTTTCAATCACTTTAAAATTAGAAG
>CAMZLV010000176.1 GCA_947311835.1 uncultured Lutibacter sp.
AAACGTACGTTTAATAAGCAACGTAAAACAAAAAGAACTACTTGAAATTTATAACCAACATCAATATTATTTCCAATTATCTATGTTTGAAGGCTTCCCAAACGCTTTATGTGAAGCAATGCTTTGCGGATGTATTCCTATTGGAAGTAATGTAGCAGGAATTCCTGATATTATAGGAGATAAAGGTTACATTTTAAAGAAAAAAGATGCGAAATCTCTAAAAAATATCATTTCCAACTTAGCTGAAAATCAATTTACACCTAATCAAGTTAGTTCTCAAATTGCTACAAATTTTCCTATTGAACGTAGAGAAAAAGAATTAACAACACTTATTTCTTCTTCTTTTCAATCATAAACCAACCAATAGGAATCAAAAATAATAGCACATACGAAATTAAAGTAATTGTAGTTCCTTTTTTAATAACTGTTGGTTCAAATTTAAATTCTATTTTATGCTTTCCTGATGGAATTTCAATTCCACGCAATACGTAGTTTACGCTATAAATTGGAGTTGTATTACCATCAATAGTTGCAATCCATCCATCTTTATAATACATATCTGAAAACACTGCAAATTGTTTTGAATTGGTATTACTTTCAAAAGTTAGTGCATTTGCTTTATAGTCAATTAATTTAATTGTTGTAGTACTATCGATTGGATAAGTTGTTGCTAAATTTTTAGCAAAATCTTTTCTGATAATCGCAGTCTTTTTGGTGTCAATAATATCTAAAACTGTTATCTCTTCGTTTGCATCATTTACAACATTTAACTGCGTAACAAACCAAGCGTTTCCATTAGCATTGTCATTTTTTTGTAAAGTTCGTTGTCCTTTTTCGTTTATATTGATAATATATTTGGTATTCAACATATTTAACACTTCAGGATTAACTTTATTATTTCTCAAATCGATATGAAAATCAAACAATTCTTGCATACGTAACGGTTTCGCAGCGCTGTAACCTCCAATTGATTTATGAAAATAAGATGTTGAACCATCGTTTAATGGATTTTTAGTAAAATCTGCAACTCGATAATAACTCTTATCTTTTAATATTTCACTGTCAATCGCTGATTTTTTAAACGGTTTATTGACTTTTCTTGCTGATGTAAAATTAGTATCATTTACATAGCGTTTATCAACATTTACCAAATCAAACAATAGCAAAACTGCAAAACCAATTAATACAATTGTTCTATTTATTTTTTCTTTGATAAATAACCAAAGTATTGCTGCCAAAACAACTACCAAACTTAACGTTCGTAAACTATCACCAAAAAACAAGGATTGTCTATCAGCAACTACTGCGTCTAAAAAACCGCTAATTTGCTCATCTATTTGAACATCAATAGGAGTTTCAAAGGTAAAAAATCCTGTTCCTCCAACAGTAAAAAGTAATGCTAAACCTCCAACAATTATGGTTGACCATTTAAGTGCTTTAATTTTTAAAACCTTCGAAACATCAGAAGACAACAATTCTTTTAAACCTACTATTCCTAATAATGGAATACACAATTCTGCTATAACTTGTATGGAAGATACGGCTCTAAATTTGTTATACAACGGTACATAATCAATAAAGAAATCTGTTAAAAAACCTAAATTTTTTCCCCAACTCATCAAAATAGAAAATAGCGTTGCTGCTACAAGCCATTTTTTTAAATTATTTTTAACCAAAAATAACGCCAATACAAACAAAAAGATAAATAGCGCACCAATATAAGCAGGAGCGGCAACGATAGGTTGATCTCCCCAATACATAGAGGCAACTCGCAATAAATAATTTGCATCATCAGGATTTAGCCCTTCATTTACAGCGTCTTGTAGGAAATTTCGCACTTCACTTTCTTCAACTTCTTCATGACTTGTTCCTCCCATAAAACGAGGAATAAACAGGTTAAAAGTTTCTAATTTACCGTAACTGTATTGTGTAATATAGTCTTTATCCAATCCTGAAGTTGCTTCTTTTTCTTTTCCGTTTGGTGTGATTGTGAGTTCGCTTTTACTTCTAGTACTATATTTTGCATATTCTTGAGTAGCCAATAAATTTGTAGCATTTATACCAACTGCAAGAATTACTGCAACCAATAAAACACCAACTGACTTTGCAAAATGTGGTAGTGCTTTCTTTTTTAAAGATTCTATCAATTGTACTATTCCAAATATGAGAATTAAGAAAAATAAATAATATGTCATTTGGATATGGTTTGCATCCAACTCTAACGCCATTGCCAAAGCAGTAAGTACAAAACCTATCAAATATCTACGTTGAAAAACCAATAATATTCCCGAAATAACCAACGGAAAATAGGCAATTGCATGTGCTTTTGAATTATGACCAACACCAAGAATAATGATTAAATACGTAGAGAAACCAAATCCTAAAGCACCAATTATAGCGAGTTTCCAATCTACTTTTAATATCATCAATAATATGAAAAATCCTAAAAAATAAAGAAATAAATAATCTGCAGGTCGTGGTAAAAAGCGCAATAATCTATCCACTTTTTTGATATAATCATGAGGATAATATGCACTTATAACATATGAAGGCATTCCTCCAAAAGAAGTGTTTGTCCAATACGGTTCAGCATCATACTCTTTTCTAAAATCTTTAATTTCTTTAGATGATCCTATATATTGAGTTATATCACTTTGTTGTATTTTCTTACCTTTTAAAACAGGTGAAAAATAGGCTAATGATGCTATTACAAAAATGAGTATTGCTATAACGTAAGGAATTCCTTTTTTAATGTTTATTGACATAATTAATATAATGTATTAATGCTTTAATGATGTAATGAGTTAATCCACCTCTTCATAATCTACATACTCACCAACATCTTTACTAGATTCTTGAGAAGAATTCGGTTTTTTGTCTATCACAGTCTCCCCTACTTTTCTATTAGGAGGAGTTGATTGCTGTTGATTGCGTACTTTTTCTTCAAATTTTGACATAAAACGTTTAAAAATTAATGGAAAAGCAAAACGTCCAATAACTTTTAATCCATAATAAACTAAAATGATAATAAATATCGTTCTAAGTAACTGCATAACTATTTTAAAATTTATTTCAAAAATAACAATTTGAGCGCAACTTAAAACGTTTACAGAGATAAAATCTTATATTTGAACCTGTAAAAGAATATCAAATGAAAAAAAACTTACTAATTGCACTGTTATTATCTAGCGTTCAGTTAATTAATGCGCAATACACAGAAATCATCAATTCAAAAAGACCTGGATTCTCAGAAAGTCCTTATGGTGTTGGTACGAACGTAATTCAAGTAGAAGGAGGTTTTTTCTTCGGAAAAAGCAATTCTAACGATACATTTGCTAAATCTGACCCAACTGGAGCAACAGTTTTCCTTAGATATGGGAAATTTATGGAAAAGTTAGAGTTTAATGCCAAAGTAACTTATCAAAAAAACAAACTGGTTTTTAACAATATTTTCAGCACTCCTATTAATGATGTAAAAGGTATTAGTGAACTTACGGTTGGTGCTAAATATTTAGTTTTTCAACAAAAATTTGCTGATAAATCAAAAGAAATAAGAAGTTGGAAAAAAAGAACAGCATTTGACAAAAAAAGATTAATTCCGTCAGTTGGTGTTTATCTTGGAGTCAATACAAATTTTCTTAGTGAAGCCTATAAAGAAAGCGGAATAAGTCCAAAAGCAGCAATTTTATTACAAAATGATTTTACAAATAGATTTGTATTAATCACCAATTTAATTGCCGATAAAATAGGTAAAGACAATAGTTCGTATGCCTATATTGTTACCGCTACATACGCTTTAAATGGTCAATGGTCAATGTTTATTGAAAATGAAGGCGATTTTTTAAAATCTAGAACGGATTTTCAACTTGGTGGAGGCGCAGCATATTTGTGGAGTAAAAATTTACAATTTGATGCAGCAGTAAGAGCCAATATGAATAGCAACCAATCTAATTTTATTGCTAGTTTAGGTGCTGCATGGAGACTTGATCGTCATAAAGATGAAAAAATAGAAGTTGATGAGAACGGCAAAAAGATAAAACGCAAAAGAAGTAAGCGCAAAGGAGGATTATTTTCTCGTATATTTAAAAAGAAAAAATAAATGATTACCTTAAAAGAAATAACTACCAAAAAAGGAATGCGAGATTTTGTCAAATTTCCTTTTTCACTTTATAAAAATAATAACTGTTGGGTTCCGCCAATAATTAACGATGAAGTTGCTGGTTTTGACAAAACTAAAAACCCTGTTTTTAAACACGCAGATGCCCATTTTTTATTAGCCTATAAAAACAATAAAATAGTTGGTCGTGTTGCAGCAATTATTAATTGGGCAGAAATTAAGGAGCAAAAAATAAAAAAAATGCGTTTTGGTTGGTTTGATGTTATTGATGACATTGACGTATCAAAAGCACTACTAAACAAAGTGACTGAAATAGGAAAACAACATAACTTAGAATTTGTTGAAGGTCCTGTAGGGTTTACAAACCTTGATAAAGTTGGTGTTTTAATTGAAGGTTTTGATCATATAGGAACAATGATAACTTGGTATAATCATCCTTATTATAAAAATCATTTGGAACAATTAGGATTTGTAAAAGAAAAAGAATGGCTGGAAAATTATATGCTTTTCAAAGATTTAAATCCTGATGATTTTTCAAGATTGGCAAAATTAGTCGCAAAACGCTATCAATTACGTTCGTTACAGTTTACCAAAACAGCGCAAATTATGCCTTATATAGATAAAATGTTTAATTTGTTTAACGCTGCTTATTCAAAATTATCAACATTTGTACCTATATCTGATGAACAACGCAAGTACTTTAAAGAAAAATATATAAGCCTAATCAATCCTGAATACATTGAATTTATAGTAGACAAAGATGATGAGTTAGTAGCATTTGCAATATCAATGCCTTCTTTTTCAAGAGCACTTCAAAAAGCAAATGGTAAATTATTTCCCTTTGGATTTTATCATTTATTAAAAGCAAAAAAACAAAGTAAAGATGTTATTTTTTACTTAATTGGCGTGCATCCTGATTATCAGAAAAAAGGGGTTGTTGCTATTATTTTTGACCAATTTTACAAAACTTTTGCTAAAAGAGGCGTTACAAAACTCATTCGTACTCCTGAACTTGAAGATAATACAGCAATCAAACAATTATGGCGTAATATGAATCCTGTTACGCATAAAAGACGAAGAACTTATAAGAAAATGATATAATGATTTTAATGATGTAATGTTGTAATGATTTAATGATGTAATGGTTTAATGATGCAATGATTTAATGAGGTAATGATGTAATGATCTAATGATGCAATGATTTAATGAGGTAATGATGTAATGATCTAATGATGCAATGATTTAATGAGGTAATGAGGTAATGATGTAATGAGGTAATGAGGTAATGAGGTAATGATGTAATTAAAAAAATAACGTCAGTTCGAGTAATTTTCGACCTAAGGAGAAAATTGTATCGAGAACTATTAAAACTATATAATCTTTAAATTTATCCTTTTTAACATGCAATTATTTTACAATCCAAATATCAATAACACTTCTAGTCAATTTACGTTTGATAAAATTGAGAGTAAACATATTGTAAAAGTATTACGGAAAAAAGAAGGAGATATCTTAGTTATTTCTAACGGAAAAGGCATGCTTTTTAGCGCAAAAATTTTATTTGCAAATGAAAAAAAATGTACTGTCGAAATTATAAAATCTGAATTAAAAGAAAATCCTCGAAATTACTATCTCCACATAGCCATTGCTCCTACCAAAAATAATGATAGATTAGAATGGTTTTTAGAAAAAGCAACAGAAATTGGCATTGATGAAATAACACCGATTTTATGCAAACACTCTGAAAGAAAGGTGATTAAACAAGAACGACTGAATAAAGTTATTATTTCTGCAATGAAACAATCCTTAAAATTTAGATTACCGAAACTTAATGAATTAACACCTTTTAATAACTTTATCAATCAAGATTTTGAAGGTGATTTATGTATCGCTCATTGCGAAGATACGGATAAAAAAACATTGAAAAATATTCTAAAACCTCAACAAAAAATCACAATTTTGATTGGTCCTGAAGGTGATTTTTCAAACAAAGAAATAGAAATGGCTTTGCAACAAAATTTTATTCCTGTATCTTTGGGCAAAAGTAGATTACGAACAGAAACTGCTGGAATTGTAGCTGCCCAAAGTGTGGCGTTTTATAATGAATAAGAAAGTCAGATCGAGTGATTTTCAACCGTAGGAGGAAATTGTATCGAAAACTATTGAAAATAAAAAACTTCTCGATACTATTTAATTGCGTTAGTTCGCCATTAAATCACTCAAAGTGACGCTAAAAAATATTTAATTAATGAACAATCTAAAATACCTCTTTATAATTCTATTTATTACTACGGTTTCTGTAGCACAAGATATTGCTATTCTTAAGTACGATGGTGGAGGAGATTGGTATGCAAATCCAACTGCTTTGCCTAATTTAATAGCTTTTTGCAATCAAAATATAAATACTAAAATCGCTACTAAACCCAAAACTGTTGATGCCAATAGTATTGAAATATTTAACTATCCTATCGTTTTTATGACAGGACACGGAAATGTTTTTTTTAATGATGATGCCATTGAAAATCTACGAAACTATTTGACTTCTGGAGGTTTTTTACATATTTCTGATAATTATGGACTGAATGAATACATCCGAAGAGAAATGAAAAAAGTTTTTCCTAAACTTGATTTTCAAGAAATACCATACAATCATCCTATATATCATCAAGTATTTAATTTTGATAAGGGTACTCCAAAAATTCATGAACACGATGGCAAAAGACCTCAAGGGTTTGGCTTGTTTTACGAAGGAGAATTAATCTGTTTTTACGATTATGAAAGTGATTTAAGTGATGGTTGGGAAGACGAAATAGTACACAACGACCCTCAAGAAATACGAGAAAAAGCATTAAAAATGGGTGCTAATATTATAAAATACACCTTTGAAAACTAAATACTAATTTATGAACAAACATCTTGATGCGCTAAAAATAAACTTTGACGAAAGTGGTTTATGGGTTCTTAATATTACCTTAGCAATTATTATGTTTGGTGTAGCGCTGGGTATTACTATTGAAGATTTTAAACGATTATTTAGCAATCCAAAAATATTACTAACTGGTGTTTTTTCACAATTTATACTTTTTCCTGCACTCACTTTTTTGTTAGTTATCACAATTAATCCTGCTCCAAGTATTGCACTCGGAATGATGCTTGTTGCTGCTTGTCCTGGAGGAAATGTATCTAATTTTATGACACAAATGGCTAAAGGAAATGCTGCTTTGTCTGTTAGTATGACTGCATTTGCAACATTGGTTTCATTGGTTATGACTCCTTTAAACTTTCAATTTTGGAGCAACTTATATGAGCCAACCTCAACGATACTAAAAACTGTAGAAATGAATCCTTGGGAATTGGTGAAATTGGTTACACTTATATTAGGAATTCCATTAATTATTGGGATGACTTTCCGCCATTTTTTTCCGAAAAGCGCTTTCAAAATAATAAAATATTTAAAACCATTTTCAGTAATTATCTTTTTAATCGTACTTATAATAGCGTTTTCTCAAAACCTTGAAATATTTACTCAATATATTCACTATGTTTTTTATATCGTAATTTTACATAATATTATTGGCTTGGTTTCAGGTTTTTACTTTGCTAAAATAATGAAACTCAATTATCAGAATCAAAAAACACTCTCAATCGAAACTGGAATCCAAAATTCTGGCTTAGGCTTATTGCTCGTTTTTGCATTTTTTGATGGCTTAGGAGGTATGGCGCTTTTGGTTGCTTTTTGGGGAGTTTGGGATATTGCTTCTGGTTTATTATTAGCTAGTTATTGGGCAAAAAAAGACGGTATAAAAACTGCAAAAGCATAAATTTAGATGAGTATTCTTTATCATTTTTTTAAATATTACATTCGGTTGTGTTTGTTTTTTTATCACAAAAAAATAAATATTATTGGTATTGAAAACATCCCTAAAAAAGAGGCTGTATTGTTTATATCTAATCATCCAAATGCCTTACTTGACCCAATTTTAATAGCGTCTAACAATCCTAGAAGTCTTTATTTTTTGTCTAGAGCAAGTGTTTTTAAAAATAAATTGATTGCTAAATTTCTAAAGACAATCCATCTTATTCCTGTGTATCGCAAAAGAGATGGAGTAGATACATTGGTGAAAAACAAGTCTACTTTTAGTAAATCAGTAGCATTAATGCATCAAAATAAAACACTTTATATTGCTGCTGAAGGAAGTCATAATGTAAAGCGTCACATTCGTCCGCTAAAAAAAGGCTTTATCCATATTATTCTTGATACTTTTAAAAAATATCCTGATACAGATATTAAAATTGTTCCTGTTGGATTGAATTATGATACGATTATTGGTTTTCCTAGTTCGGTTTCGGTGTGTTATGGAACAGCAATTAGTGCAAAAAAATATTATGAAGTAAATGATGTACAGCAATCAATAAAAAACTTGCTTAAAGTAGTTAAAAAAGAACTTAAAAATGTTGCAGTTCACATTGAAAACATTGAAGAATATGATGTTATTATCAATAAACTAAATGATTTAAATGCTGATTTTACAAATCCAACAGAAACAAATAACATCCTTAAAAATATTGATAATTATTCGGTTGAATATGATAAAAAGTCTGTCAAAAGTAAAAAGACAATTTTATATTATCTTTTTATAATTAATAGTTTCATTCCTTATCTATTTTGGAAAAGAATAAAGAAAGGAATCGTAGAAATTGAATTTATTAGTACGTTTCGTTTTGCTGTTGGCATGACGCTATTTCCTATTTACTATCTAATTATTTCGCTACTTATCAACCGTTTTGTTGGAGGTCAAATAGCAATTATTTATTTTATCTTTTCTGTTTTATTAGGACTGGCATTTACCAAAATTTCAAAACATTAGTCTTTTATTGCATCATAAATTAATTGATGTAAAAGCGTTCTAATATTTTGTTTTCCTAATTTATTATTAGACATCGTAGGATATACTCTGTTTGACATAAATACATACAAAATATCGGTTTCAGGATCAACCCAAGTATAAGTACCTGTAAAACCACTATGTCCAAAACTTTTTAACGATGCTGATTTGCAAGCTGCTTTTTGAATAGTATCTAATTGTTTTTTATCAAAACCAAGACCTCTTCTTACGTTTCTATCGGCATAATAACGATGATTGAACTTATCAATTGTTTCTGATTTAAAGTATCTTTTTCCTCCATAATATCCTTTTTGAAGATACATTTGCATCATTTTAGCAACGTCATTAGAATTAGAAAAAAGACCTGCGTTTCCACAAACACCGTTCATCATTGCTGCTCCCATATCGTGCACATCGCCTTGTAGTAATTGATGTCTGTAATAATTATCCTTTTCAGTTGGTGCAATTTTAGATTTTTTAAATTTTTTCAACGGATTGTATGTTAGCGTAGTTGCTCCTAAAGGAGCGTAAAAATATTTATTGTTTACATAATCCATCTCTCTATCATAAATGTCTTTAATATATTTTTTAAACAAATAAAACACCAATCCACTATAGCGATATCCATCTCTTTTGAGTTGATCGGTTTCTTTTATGCGTTTATAAATAGTATCAGTATATGTATTAATTAAATACATATTTCGTGCAATTTTAATGGAATAATCTTTTGTTTTAGTCTTACTGTATAAGCCTTTGATAGGTTTTTTAGTAATGCTATCAAGCGTTTCTAAATAATAAGGAATCCAAGGTCTAATTTTACCAACATGCGATAAAGCCTCTTTTAGAGTAACTGTATCTTTATTTGAGCCTTTTAAATATGGAAACATCTCTCCTAACTCAGTATCTAAATCAATCAAACCGTTTTCAACAGTTTTCATAATCATTGGCAATCCTCCTAAAATTTTAGTTAATGATGCCAAATCATACATATCTTCAATTTTTACTTTTTGTTTTTTCTTATAGGTATGATAGCCATATCGTTTATGAAAAAATACTTTTCCGTGTCTTGCTGCTAATACTTGACCTCCTGGAGCCATTTTTTGAGAAATAATCTCATTAAACATAGAGTCTATTCGTTGTAATTTATAACTATCCATACCTACTTCTTCTGGTATATTAGTGTATGATAACCTTTTTAAATCAGTTGTTATTAATCCATAACCTTCTGAAAATTCATTACCAATAGAAACTGGTAATTTACCTTTAGTTGTTAACGCTCCAAAAATCATTTGTGCCGATAATTCTTGTGCTGTTTTACTATTTTGATAAGATAACAATACGGCATCTATATTGGTAAATGTTTTAATTTGTAGTAAACTATACGGACTTGCAAAATCAGTTAAAATAACTTTATGATTTCGCGCTATTTCTTGTAGCCAAACCAAATCTTTATTTTCAAATTTGTAATTTTTCCAAGGATTAGCATTTGAACGATGATTACCTACAATAACAATATCGTACGAATCGAGCATTGTCATCAAAGCATCTAATTTATCTGAAGAAATTACATCTATTTGTGTATAGTTATTTAACATTGTTACAAAAGGTGTGCTATCATCTTTTCCTAATTTTACATAGGCAATTTTCTTATTCTCTAGTGTTTTAATTGGAAAAATTCCTCCTTTATTTTTTAGTAAAGTAATTGAATTTTCAACTAACTTTCGGTATAACAGTTTATCGTGAATTGAATTGATATCAGAAATTAAATTTTTGGTTTCAATAGGTTTATAATGATTTAATCCTGCCCAATATTTGGTTTTTAAAATCTTTTTTACAGATTCATTTAAACGTGCTTCTGTCAATTGTCCTGATCGTAATGCTTTTTTAAACAAGGCTACTGTTTTAGGGATTTCAAGAGGCACATCCAACAAGTCGTTTCCTGCTAAAATTGCTGCTAAATTAATCTCTTCTGCTGATGAAAAATTTGCAGAACCTTTCATATTCATCGCATCTGTAATAATTAGTCCTTCAAAGCCCATTTTTTGCTTTAACAATCCTGTAACTATTGAATAGGACAAGGTAGATGGCAAACTAATATTTGACTCTAAACTTGGAACACTTAAATGTGCAACCATTAAACTACCCAAACCTACATCAAAATTCTTTCTATATGGATATAATTCAATAGAATCTATCCGTTTAGCAGAAAAATTTACAGTTGGTAATGTTTTATGAGAATCAGTAGATGTATCTCCGTGTCCTGGAAAATGCTTGGCGCAAGCCATCACATTTTGACTTTGAATTCCTTTGGTAAATGCAACCGACTTATTAGCAACATTAATATGATTTTCACCAAAAGAACGGTTTCCGATAATTGGATTTTCAGGATTGGTATTTACATCTACAACTGGAGCAAAATTGATATGAATTCCCATTCGCTTACAATGTTTACCAACTTGCGCACCAAAATCTTCAATCATTTTATCATCTCTAATTGCTCCTAAAGTCATATTCCATGGATAACGAAACGTGTTTTTCAATCGCATATTAAGTCCCCATTCTGCGTCAATTCCAATCAACAAAGGAATTTTTGATAACTTCTGATACTTATTGGTTAATTTTACTTGTTTTAACGGATCATCTTGAAAGAAAATTAAGGCACCAATATGATATTTTTTGATTAAATCTGTTATAAATTTCTCATGTTTTTTATCTCTATTAGAATAGGCTGCGACCATAAATAATTGACCTATTTTTTGGTCTATAGTCAACGTATCCATAATTGAATTTACCCATTTTTCTTGCGCTTGAGCATCTGTTGTTGCTAATGGATCTAAATTTTGTGCTTTTGAAATAAAAGCAACTAAAAACACGGAAATAAATAACAATTTTTTAATCATATCTATATTTATGAAATTACTGTGCCAAAAAAACGTTTGTGCCAACTTTGTACTGCAGGAACTTCCCATTTAGTATCAAAATCGGCTTTGGTTTGTACCATATTATTAAAGACTAGTGTATCAGAAGTAATTTTATTTTCTTTTACATATTTTTGAAAATCAGCCAAAGAAACAATGTTTATATTTTCTCCTATTTTAAATGCTGTATTCATTTTATTCATCAAATCTACACCAAACTCTTTTTCTATTTCTTTCATAAAATGTACTGAAGAATCAATAGAACATCCTGAAACATCGTTAAAACTTTCATCAACACCAAGTACTATAAATTGATTGTATTTTATAATATATGAAGATTTTAAATCATCGCCATGACGCTTCCAAGTTGCCATAAAGGTTTCTATCCTTTCTGATATTTGCACGACCTCTTTGTCAGAAAACGCTCTATTTGATTGGTATATCCACATACGTGCGTTTTGCGGTAAATTATTAAATGGTACTATCATTTTTTAAAACTTTTGATTAAATTTATTTTGTAAATCTTCTAAGGTACTTTCTTTTTTCTTCGAATTTGACCTTTCTTTTATTTGCGCCAATACCTTTTTGGTATATAATGGAAAATCGGCATTTTGTATCCAATGGTAATAGCCTTTATCCTTCTGTAATATTTCTTTGACTTTTTTACCTTTGTGTTTTCCAAAGGTGAAAATTTCATCATCATCTTCATCAAACAAAATAAAACCAGCAAAATCTGCGCGTTTTTTATGTGTTGAATATGCTCCTAAAGAGGCGATGTCATTTTCTAAATCTTCATACTTTTCTAATTGTGCTAATAAAATTTCGTAAGTTGCTTTAGTATCTGCTTCTGCCGAGTGCGCATCTGTCAATTCTTTGTTGCAATAAAATTGATATCCTGCACTAAGTGTTCGTTGCTCTTTTTTATGAAAAATTACTTGCACATCAACTGCAATTCTATCATTCATATCAAAATTGATTTCAGCACGTAACATCTCTTCTGCCAATAACGGAATATCAAATCTATTGGAGTTAAAACCAGCCAAATCACAACCTTCAATCAGTTTGCTTACTTCTGGAGCCAACTCGTTAAATGTTGGTTCTGTAACTACTTTTTCATTGGTAATACCATGTATTTCAGAAACTTCTTTTGGTATTTCCATTTCAGGATTTACCAACCAAGTTTTGCTTTCTTTGTTACCGTTAGGGTGTATTTTTAAGATTGATATTTCTACAATTCTATCTTTTGCGATGTTGATTCCTGTGGTTTCAAGGTCAAAAAATACGATTGGTTTTTTAAGGTTTAGGTTTGTCATTTAGTCTTTTTAATTATAAGCATAAAAATAAGGAAATTATCCATTCAATGGATGAATAAATTAAAAAAAATGTTATTCCAAAAGACTACTCTTCTTTCAATTCTTTTTTCCAATCTTCTAATGTTGCTAAATCTTTATCAGATAATGTTGGCTCTTTAATGTCTGTATATGATTTGAGTGTGTCATATATTGTTTGTGCTACGATTAAACGTGCTGTTGGCTTATCATCTGCAGGAACGATGTACCAAGGCGCATGTTCTTTTGAGGTGTGATTTATAGCATCTTCATAACAAAATTGATATTTGTCCCACAACTTGCGTTCTTTTAAGTCTCCTGACGAAAATTTCCAGTTTTTTTCTGGTATATTTAATCGTCTTAAAAGTCTGTTTTTTTGCTCTTCTTTTGATAGATTTAAAAAGAATTTTAATACGATCGTTCCGTTAGCAGCAATGTGTTTTTCAAAATTATTAATTGCTTCCATTCTATTGTGATAAAATGCGTCATCTAAATCATCTAACGATTTTACTGAAGGGATGTTTTCTCCGAATATATAATTAGGATGTACACGAGTTACCAATACATTTTCATAATGTGTACGATTAAAAACGCCTATTTTTCCTCGTTCAGGCAATGCGATATAATGACGCCAAATAAAGTCATGCTTTAACTCTTTTTCGGTTGGAACTTTAAAACTATGCACTACAACTCCTCGTGCATTAACATCTTTAAAAACTTCACGAATCAAACTGTCTTTTCCTGCTGTATCCATACCTTGTAAACAGACTAACATACTGTATTTGCCATGCGCATACATCGTATCTTGTAGTTTGCTTATTTTTTTTCTGAGTTTTTTTAATTGCTTCTCTGCATCAACAATAACTTCTTTGGTTACGCTGTTTTTTAGTGATATAGTATTGGTTACTTTATAGGTTTTCATCGTAGTTTAATTAACTATTACATAATTTTTTTGAACTTCTTTGGAAGAAATATCTATTTTAGGAAAACCTTTATCGTGATTTATAGAAATAGCATCTTCACTTTTAATAGAGATATAATAATTTGCGTTTTCCATAAATGATAACTTAGGTTTTATGATATCTTGAGGATTTTTCGGTATTGCTAATGTAGTTTTATATGGCAATTTATCTAAAGTGATTTTTTTCTTCATTATTACAGTTGCTGATACATCTGCTAATAATTGATCGTATCCATAAACTGTGATTTCTATCGATTTATTTTTTACCGATTTTTCTGAGTTCCCTACAATATTTAATACGATTTCATTTTCTTTAGGCATTGACTTATCGAGTGTTTTACATGAGTTTAACACTAAAATGCAACAAATTATAGTTATTACTTTTCTCATTTGGTTGCAAATAATTTTACGTCATTTTTACTCACTTCTTTTTCACCAAGAATTATTAATCGCTCTACTACATTTCGTAACTCTCTAATGTTTCCTGTCCAATCGTATTCTTGCAACAATTTAACAGCTTCTTTGCTAAATATTTTTGTTGCCGTTCCTTGTTCTTCTGCTATTTTTTTTGCAAAAAAGTTTATCAGTAACGGAATGTCTTCACGCCTATCATTTAATGCAGGAACTTTAATCAAAATCACAGCTAATCTATGGTATAAATCTTCTCTAAATCTGCCTTCTGCTATTTCCTCTTTTAGGTTTTTATTGGTTGCTGCAACAATTCGCACATCTACTTTTATGTCTTTATCACTTCCAACTCTGCTTATTTTGTTTTCTTGTAAAGCTCTCAAAACTTTTGCTTGTGCAGATAGACTCATATCGCCTATTTCGTCTAAAAATATTGTACCTCCATTTGCTGCTTCAAACTTTCCTGCTCTGTCTTTATTTGCTCCTGTAAATGAGCCTTTTACGTGACCAAATAATTCACTTTCAATCAGTTCACTTGGTATTGCGGCACAATTTACTTCTATAATTGGCGCTTTAGTTCTGTTACTTTTTTCATGCAACCAATGTGCTACGAGTTCTTTTCCTGTTCCGTTTGGTCCTGTTATTAGCACTCGTGCATCAGTAATAGCCACTTTTTCTATCATTTCTTTGATATGAGTAATGGCATCACTCTCCCCAATCATTTCGTACTTTTTACTTACTTTTTTCTTTAAGCGTTTGTTTTCTACAACCAATTCTTTTCTATCAAGTGCATTACGAACTGTATTGAGCAAACGGTTTAAATCTGGCGGTTTTGAAATATAATCAAAAGCACCAAGTCGCATTGTATTAACAGCAGTATCTAAGTCTCCATGACCTGAAATCATTACCATTGGAATTTCTGGTTTTATTTTTTTTGCCTTTTCTAAAACCTCAACTCCGTCCATTTTTGGCATTTTTATATCACATAAAACCAAATCATAGTCTTCGTTTTTAATTTTTTCTATTCCTTCCAATCCATCTTCAGCCTCTTCTACATGATATGTGTCATTTTCTTCAGAAATTATTTTTTTTAGCACTCTTCTAATTGCTGATTCGTCTTCTATGATTAATATTTTCGCCATTTTTTTATAGATTTTAGAAGTTAGATGATAAAAAAAAGACATCTAAATTCAATAAGTTATTGTTTTTATTATTTGTGCTCTAATCGCTTTGTTTTTTCTTTCAAAAGCCTCACAATTAGATGTATTTTATTTAATCAAATACTTTGCCATTATTTATTAATGATATGTATATCGCGTTGTGGAAATGGAATTTGGATATTATGTTCTCTAAATTTTTTATCAATTTCAAAACGCATTTCACTTTTAGGAACGGATGCTACAAAACTATCATTAACCGTAAAAATTAGTTTAAACATTAGTGCACTATCGGCAAAATCAGTAAACAAAACCATTGGTGCAGGATGATGAAACACCTTTGGATGCGCCAATGCTACATCTAATAATATTTGCTTAACAAGTGCTGTATCACTTCCATATGCAACTCCTACTTCTATATTTTCTCTTGTTTCTGAACCGTTTTGTGTCCAATTATATAAACTATTGGTTAAATATAAATGATTCGGAATAATTAGCACTTTATTATCGAAGGTAACTGCGCGAGTTGTACGCAATTTTATTTCTTCTACTCTTCCAACTTTACCATCTAACTGAATAATATCTCCTACATGTACTGATTGGTCTATTAGTATAAATACGCCTGATATTATATCTTGAAAAAAAGTTTGCAATGCTAAACCAACACCAATCAAAAGTGCTGTTGATGCTGCTAAAATCGCGGTTAAATTAACTCCAGAAGATTGTAATGTTACTAAAAATATGACTGTATAGATTATCCATCTCAAGTAATTAAAAATCGAAATAAATTTAATTTTGTCATCTTTAGGCAACTTACGAGATATCAATTTTCGTATCAATCTTAGTATAATTGTTGTAATTATCAACGCTAAAACAACAACTATAATAGTTTTTACAGATATTTTTACAGAGTCACTAAACTCAAACGTATAGTTTAATATATTTTGTATTTCTTTCATCTTAGTATTTCAACCATTTATACAATTCTTTATAACTCGGTTTTTTACCATACATTAATATTCCTACTCTGTATATTTTTGCTGCTAACCAAATAACTCCTACAAACGTAACAATTAATAAACTCATTGACACTACCAATTGCCACCAAGGCACTCCAAACGGAATACGCATTAGCATAACTATTGGAGATGTTAAAGGAATCATTGAAAATACAGTAGCAATCGTTCCGTGCGGATCACCAATAACCGATGAAAAACCTATATAAACGCCTAACATTAGTGGCAAAATTACAGGCATCATAAACTGTTGAGTGTCCGTTTCATTATCAACTGCTGCACCAATTGCAGCGTAAATTGAACTGTATAATAAATAGCCTCCTAAAAAATAAAAGAAAAACATAAAAAACATTAATCCTAAAGGTAGTTTCCAAATTTCTGTAACTAATATTTCGATTTCACTTCCCATCGCATTTTTAACCAATTCCATTTGTTCTGGCGTACTATGCAAAGGTACATTTGTTGACATTTCAACTCCAAATATTGCGGATGCTATTACCATAATAATGGATAAAACGATACTCCAAATAAAGAATTGTAATAATCCTGCTGATGCTGTACCTATAACTTTACCAAGCATTAATTGAAAAGGTTTTACTGATGAAATAATCACTTCAATTATGCGACTTGTTTTTTCTTCAATTACGCTTCGCATAACCATATTACCATAGATAATAATGAACATCATCAGCAAGTATCCTGCGCCTATTCCAAAAGCCATTTTTAAACCATTAATGAGTTTTGAGGTACGTTCTCCAGAGTAATTTAACAGTTTAATAGATACATTTACTTTAGAATTTTCAAGCAGTTTTACATCAATTCCTAATTCTTTTCTTTTTAAAGTTTGCAATTTATCTTTCAATGTCCTTTCTATACTCTCTAGCACAACCATATTCGGAGAATCTTCTGAAAAAAATTGAATGTTTTTTGCTAATTCGTCAATTTTAGTATCATTCGGAATATATAACAAACCGTAGTACTCACCTTCTTGCGTCAAGCGTTTTGCGGTTTCTTTATCAGTTGCTGAAATATTTTTATACTCAATGGTTTTATCATCGTTTTTAAAATCATTTATTGCAAACATATTTGAAGCATCAACATAAGCAATTGTATGTTTTTTCTCTAAACTCGATTTGGTTAATATTGCTACTAAAGCAATCATTCCAACCATTAACAACGGACTTAAAAACGTCATTACAATAAATGTTTTGTTTCGAACCTTTGCTACAAATTCTCGCTTTATTATTAATTTTAATTTATCCATTTTGTGTGTTCTTTTTTACGGCTTGAATAAAGATTTCATTTGCATTTGGTATCACTTCCGCGAAATGCGAAACCGTTGCTTTACTCGTTAAAAAATTAAGTAAATCATTTGAAGTTTCAGTGTTTTTAATTTTTATTTTCAAAGTTAATTCATCATCTAAAACATTCATTTGAGTTGGAGAAACTTCAAATTTTTCTGAAATTTGACGCTTTACCTTTTCTTTTTCAACTGTTTTTAATGCAACTTTATAGGTGTTTGATTTAAAATCACGTTTGATATCACTTAACTTTCCGTCTAAAATTTTATTTGATTTATCAATCAAGGCAATATGTTCACACAATTCCTCAACAGATTCCATACGATGCGTTGAAAAAATAACCGTTGCGCCTTCATCACGCAATTGTAAAATTTCATCTTTTATCAAATTAGCATTAATAGGATCAAAACCACTAAAAGGCTCATCAAATATCAACAACTTAGGTTTGTGCATAACCGTTACTATAAATTGAACTTTTTGCGCCATTCCTTTTGATAATTCTTGCACTTTTTTGTTCCACCAATCGCTAATATCAAACTTTTCAAACCAATAATCTAACTGTTTTTTGGCTTCTTTTTTTGACATTCCTTTTAACTGAGCCAAATACAATGCTTGCTCGCCAACTTTCATACTTTTATACAATCCTCTTTCTTCTGGAAGATATCCTATTTGTAATATATGACTTTGGTTTAATGGTTCTCCATCAAGTGTTACCAAGCCACTATCAGGCATAGTAATTTGATTTATTATTCTAATTAAAGATGTTTTTCCCGCACCGTTTGGTCCTAATAAGCCAAAAATACTTCCTTTTGGAACTGATATTGACACATCATTAAGTGCAGTATAATCACCATAATTTTTAACAATGTTTTTTACAACTAATAAGTTATTCATTAAATTTTTAATTTTTTCAAAGATACATTTTTTGAAAGGTACTAAACCCAACTCCATTTAAAATTTTCATAAATTTTACTATGCGCGCATAACTTTTTATCAAATTACTATGCGTGCATAATATTTTTTTATATATTTGTGGAATGCTGAAAGAAAAATCAATAGATCATCAATTAAGAGCAACTTGGCAAGCAATAGCCAAAATGTATAACGAAAGAGCCTCAAAGCACGAGAGCACAATGGCAGTAGCGTTTGTTTTGCTCAACATTGATTGTGAAAACGGAACACCTTCAACAGCTTTAGGCCCTCAAATGGGAATGGAAGCAACAAGTCTTTCTCGAATTTTAAAAAGTATGGAAGAGAAAGGATTGATATACAGAGAGCGCAATCCTGATGATGGGAGAAGCGTATTAATCAAACTCACTGATTTCGGAAAAGAAAAACGTAAAGTTTCTAAAGAATCTGTCATAAAATTTAATGAAGCTGTTCGCTCAAACATATCCGAAGAAAAAATTAATAACTTTTTTGAAGTTACCAATACAATAAACAAACTAATTAATAGAAAACTTATTTTTAAATAAAATATTTAATCCAAAATATAATGAAACGAAATATACGAAAAATTGCAGTTATTGGCTCAGGAATTATGGGTTCAGGAATTGCGTGCCATTTTGCCAATATCGGTATTGATGTACTTCTTTTAGACATTGTACCTCGTGAATTAAACGCTAAAGAAAAAGCAAAAGGCTTAACTTTAAAAGATAAAGTAGTTAGAAATCGCTTGGTAAACGATTCATTAAAAGCAACTTTAAAATCAAAACCATCACCAATTTACAATCAAAAATTTGCGAGTAGAATTTCTACTGGAAACCTTGAAGATGATATCCATAAAATAAAAGATGTTGATTGGATAATGGAAGTTGTAGTTGAAAGATTAGATATTAAAAAACAAGTGTTTGAAAACATTGAAAAACACAGAACCAAAGGCACTTTAATCACCTCAAACACTTCTGGAATACCTATTGCGTTTATGAATGAAGGTAGAAGTGATGATTTCCAACAACATTTTGCAGTAACACACTTCTTTAATCCACCAAGGTATTTAAAACTTTTTGAAGTTGTTCCAGGACCAAACTGCAAACAAGAAGTTACTGATTTCTTGATGATGTATGGCGAGAAATTCTTAGGAAAAACAGCTGTTTTAGCTAAAGATACTCCTGCATTTATAGGAAATAGAATTGGTATTTTTGGTATTATGAGTCTTTTTCATCAAGTTAAAGAATTAGGTTTAACCGTTGAAGAAGTTGACAAATTAACAGGACCTGTAATCGGAAGACCAAAATCAGCAACTTTTAGAACTGTTGATGTAGTTGGTTTAGATACTTTAGTACATGTTGCCAATGGTATTTACGAAAATTGCCCTGAAGATGAAGCACATGACTTATTCAAATTACCAGATTTTATCAGTAAAATGATGGAAAACAAATGGCTTGGTAGTAAAACAAAACAAGGTTTTTACAAACGAGTTGTTAATGATGGTAAAAAAGAAATTTTGTCTTTAGATTTAGACACACTAGAATACAGACCAAAAAAGAGAGCGAAATTTGCAACCTTACAACTTACAAAAACAGTTGATAATGTAATCGATAGATTTCCTATTTTAATAAAAGGAAAAGACAAAGCAGGAGAATTTTATCGCAAGAACTTTGCTGCTATGTTTGCTTATGTTCAAAATAGAATTCCAGAAATATCAGATGAAATATATCGTCTAGATGATGCAATGAAAGCAGGATTTGGTTGGCAACATGGTCCTTTTGAAATTTGGGACGCAATTGGTATAGAAAAAGGTATCGAATTAATGAAAGCCGAAGGTAAAGAACCTGCAAAATGGATTTCTGACATGCTTGAAGTAGGACAAAAAAACTTTTATACAGTTAGTGAAGGCACTAAACATTATTATGCTATTCCTTCAAAAAAGCAAGAAAAAATTCCAGGTCAAGATGCCTTTATTATTTTAGACAATATACGCGAAACAACAAAGGTTTGGGAAAACTCTGGAGCTGTTATCCAGCATTTAGGAGATGGCGTATTGAATGTAGAATTTCGTTCAAAAATGAATACACTTGGAGGCGATGTATTACAAGCAGTTAATAAAGGAATAGATTTAGCCGAAACAGAATACGATGCTGTAATACTTGGAAATCAAGGAGCCAATTTCTCTGTTGGAGCAAATTTAGCCATGGCATTTATGATGGCAGTTGAACAAGAATATGATGAATTAAATGCATCAGTAAAATATTTTCAAGATACCGTAATGCGAATGCGTCATTCTGCTTGTCCAACTTTAATTACACCTCACGGTTATACTTTTGGAGGCGCTTGTGAATTCACAATGCATGCTGATAAAGTAATTGCTGCTGCTGAAACCTATATCGGTTTGGTAGAATTTGGTGTTGGTATAATTCCAGGAGGAGCAGGATCAAAAGAAATGGCACTTAGAGCTTCAGAAGGACTTTTAAAAGACGATGTAAAATTAAATAAACTAAGAGATTACTTTATCAATGTTGCAATGGCAAAAGTAGCAACTTCTGCTCACGAAGCATACGATTTAGGATTCTTAAAACAGCATAAAGACATTGTTGTGGTTAATAAAGATAGACAAATAGCTACTGCTAAACGCTATGCAATTCAAATGTTAGAAGATGGTTATTCACAACCTGCACCATTCAAAGTAAAAGTTTTAGGGCAACAAGCACTTGGAATGTTTTTAGTTGGTACAGATAGTCTTGAAAAAGGACATTACGCGTCAGAACACGACAAAAAAATAGCCAATAAATTAGGATATGTTATGGCTGGAGGTGACTTGTCAGAACCAACATTTGTAACCGAACAATATTTATTAGATCTAGAACGTGAAGCATTTATGAGTTTAATGACCGAACGCAAAACACTAGAACGTATTGAACATATGTTAAAA
>CAMZLV010000177.1 GCA_947311835.1 uncultured Lutibacter sp.
TTAACAGAAAGTGATTTTAAATCATTTAAAAAATTAAACTTCTTTCCTATTGACAAAAAATACAAAATTACGGCTCAATTTGAACGAACTCCAAATGAACCTATTTTTGAAATGCCAACAACTACCGATAGATTGCCACTTTACACACAATATGGTATTGCTACTTTTACGCTTGATGGCAAAAAATTAATATTAAGAATATATCAAAATCAAGAATTAATTCTTGACCCTCAATATTCTAATCATCTATTTATTGCTTTTACTGATTTAACTAATGGAAATGAAACGTATAGTGGCGGAAGATATATCGATTTAGAAATTCCGAAAGAAGATACTATTATAATTGATTTTAACAAGGCTTACAATCCGTATTGCGCTTATAATCACGAGTATTCGTGTCCTATTCCTCCAAAAGAAAACAACTTGGATATTGAAATTAAAGCTGGAATATTAGCCTTTAAAAATCACTAATTTACTTTGCTAAATATAACCCAAGAAAAACGGCTAAAAAACCAATTGCAAAACTCAAAATAGTGTAAACTGCAAAACTCATAAAATCTCCTGATTTTAAAAATGCTTGATTTTCATAAGCAAATGTAGAAAAAGTAGTAAAACCTCCGCAAAAACCTGTTGCCAATAATAAAGTTTGGTTTTGAGAAAGTGTGTCGTTTTTAGCTGCTAAACCTAAAATAATTCCAATCAATAAACTTCCTAAGATATTGACCAAAAAAGTTCCGTAAGGCATTCCTGATTCTGGATTGTTTAAAAATTTCCCTATAAAAAACCGAAGAACACTTCCTAAACCTCCTCCTATAAAAACTAGTAGTGCTTGTTTCATTAAGTTTTATTTAATTACTAATGTCTCTTTACCAATTTAAACTTAACATTATCACTAGAAATATTAATATTAGTTATTTTATTTCCTATTTCTTCCATTTCGTCTTGATATTCACCTTTATAATCAATAATCTTTAAAGGTTCATACTTTAATTGAATTCTTACACTATCACTCTCACATGCAAGCATATTACTATATCGTCCATTCATCAGCAATTCAATATTTGTATGCGGCTCTACCATTACAAAATCATATTTAGTCACTTTACGGTGAGTAAAACCAGATTCTGATACCCATAATGGTATATTGTCACACTCCATTGTATTACTAAAGAAACTTATTCTTGGCGCAAAAGTGTTTCTAGGTCTTAATATAACAATTTCATCATTTGAATCATTAAATATATTAAAACTTAACATTATTGCTCCAATATTATCAACGAACGTTTTTTCAGGGTTTATTTTAAAGTAAACTTCTGATTTTTTAGGTTTATTTTTATTTTCTAAAGACTTACACGATACTATTAAAAAAAAAGTAAAGTCAATTTAAGAATATTTTTCATCTATTGTTTTTTTATTATAACTTTTAAAAAATAATTTTATACTAGATTCTTACGGTTTAAAATCATCAGCATCAATCCAATTCCATTTTCCGGTAACGGTTGCTTTGTTGAGCGTGATAATTCCTGGATTTGCTCTAACAATAGTTTTTAAAACGGTTCCATCAACAAAAAGCCAATCAAATTTTAAATCGTATTCTTTATTTACAACCATCAAATCATCAATATATGAAGATGATAATCCGTAAACAGTATAGCCGTTTTTAATAGCCAAATCAGTTGCTGTTTTTATTTTTTCAAAACCTTTCATTTCAGACACTTCTAAGTCGTAAACAACTACAAAAAGTACTTTTTCTTTCGCCAATAACGCTTCTGTTAAGTCTTCACCATCATTTGTTTCCAAAAAGAAATCATGCACTTTTGGCAAACCGTCTTCAGCTATTTCATTCATTCCATCTTTTAAATTTTCACCAATAGCATATGGTCTAAAATCTATAATTGGCAAATGCGTAAGCACGTGAGAAGTGATGTACAAAAACACCATTAATGCGCCTAAAGTCAACCATTTTAAAAGGTTTTTACTAAATAATGGCTTAATATAGTTAACTGCATAAATTAAGAAAGCAATCAATGCTATCAACACAACATTTTTATAGAATGTTTCTTTTGGTGTAAGTTTAACAGCATCGCCAAAACATCCACAGTCTGTTACTTTATCATATACCCAAGAATACCAAGTTAAAAACAAGAATACCAAGGTCAATAAAAACAAACTCCAAGTAGTAAATTTTGATTTAAAACCGATGAGCAACATTACGCCAAGCATTATTTCGGCAATAATCAGCACTATTGAAAATGGTAATGAATAAGGAATTAAAAATTCAATATTTAAAACATCTGAAGAAAAATATTCTTCAAATTTATAAGCAGAACCCAACGGATCTACCAATTTTACAAATCCTGAAAAAATAAATGTAATGGCTACTAAAATTCGAGCAATAAGTGTACTAATTTTCATTTTTTTTTTGTTTTATTTTTTTGTTTCAAAATGTATTAATGCAAAAACAGCGTAATTTATCATATCTTGATAATTCGCATCAATTCCCTCTGAAACCAGTGTTTTTCCTTTGTTATCTTCTATTTGTTTTACACGTAATAATTTTTGCAAAATCAAATCAGTTAACGAACTTATACGCATATCGCGCCAAGCCTCACCGTAATCGTGATTTTTATCTTCCATTAATTTTTTGGTAATTGCTACGTGTTTATCATACAATTCTGTGGCTTTTGGAGTAGATAAATCTGGTTGCTCTACAACTCCTTTTTCCAATTGAATCAACGCCATTATTGAGTAATTTATAATTCCTATAAATTCCGAACGTTCTCCTTCATCAACTTTTCGAGTTGTATTTTGTTGCAACTGACGAATGCGTTGAGCTTTTATAAAAATTTGGTCGGTAAGTGATGGCAACCTTAGTATTCTCCACGCACTTCCATAATCACTCATTTTATTGATAAACAGCGAACGGCATTTTTCAATAACATCATCATACTGTTTTGAAGTATTTTGCATATTTACAAACTTGTTAGTTTTATTATTTAAACGAATTTAATTTATAAAATTAATCATTCAACAATTAAATTTGTGTAAATTTCGGATAAATTTAACGAACTAAAAAATTTCTTTTAACTAATGAATAAAATAGCTGTTTTTTGTGGAGCAAGTATCGGTTTTAATTCTATTTATAAATCTGAAGCCGAGAAGGTTGGCGCCTATTTTGGCGAACACAACATTGGCTTGGTTTATGGCGGTGGAAAAATTGGAATGATGGGCGCACTTGCTGATGAATTGTTAAAACACAATGGCGAAGTAATTGGTATTATTCCAAACTTATTGAAACACGAAGAAGTTGTTCATTCTGATATTACAAAAGTAATTTTAACCAAAAACATGAGTACGCGCAAGGTTGAAATGAGCAAATTGGTTGATGGTTATATTGCGTTGGCAGGAGGTTTTGGTACATTAGATGAAATTTTTGAAGCACTTACTTTAGGTCAACTTGGTATTGAGTCAAAACCTATTGGATTATTAAATACAAATGGTTTTTTTAATCCAATGCTCCAACAATTAGACTTAATGGTAAAAGAAGGTTTTTTGAAAAAAGAGAATAGAAATATGGTTTTGGTGAGTAATTCTATTGAAGATTTAATTGATAAAATGAATAATTATAAAGCGCCAACAATTACCAAAATTGTAAATACGACTGTAAAATAATTATTTTCATTCAAACTAAAAACGCTGTTAAAAAAATGACCATAAACTGCAACGGAAAACTAATAGATTTAGCATTACCAAAAGTGATGGGAATATTAAATATTACTCCTGATTCTTTTTTTGATGGTGGAAAACACACTTCAGATAAAACTATTTTATTGCATACCGAAAAAATGCTCAATGAAGGCGCAACTTTTATTGATATTGGCGCGTATTCTTCACGTCCAAATGCAATACACATATCAGAAGATGAAGAAACACAACGTTTGCTTCCTATAATCGAATTGTTGATTAAAAATTTTCCAACTATTTTAATTTCAGTTGATACTTTTAGAAGTGAAATTGCTAAAAAAAGTATTGAAACAGGCGCTTGTATGATTAATGATATTTCTGGCGGAACAATGGATAAAAATATGTTTAAAACCATAGGAAAACTACAAGTTCCTTATATTTTGATGCACATGCAAGGTACACCTCAAACAATGCAACAACAACCAATTTATAAAAATATAGTGCAAGATTTAATGCATTATTTTTCAGAAAAAATAACAGAATTGCGTCAAGAAAAAGTAAATGATATCGTTTTAGATGTTGGTTTTGGTTTTGGAAAAACACTAGAACATAATTATGAATTACTCAAAAACTTACATCATTTTAATACGTTTGAACTCCCAATTTTAACAGGAGTTTCTCGAAAATCAATGTTATATAAGTTGCTAAACACAACTGCCAAAGAGGTTTTAAACGCTACAAGTATTGCCAATACTATAGCACTACTAAATGGTACAAACATGCTTAGAGTACACGATGTTAAAGAGGCGGTTGAAGCAATTAAAATTGTAGATCAAATTCGTTAATCATAAATTTATTACATTTACAAAAAAACATTTTATGCTTGATTTTTTAGACATTTCTTTTACCGATATTTTAGATATTGTTCTTGTTGCTGTATTACTTTACTACGTCTATAAGTTGCTTAGAGGTACAGTTGCTATTAATATTTTTATCGGAATTACCATTATATTTTTAATGTGGAAAATAACCCAAGCGCTAGAAATGGAGATGCTTAGCGGTATTTTAGGCACATTAATTGGTGGTGGAGTTATTGCGTTGATTATTGTTTTTCAACAAGAAATTCGAAAATTTTTACTGATGCTTGGTTCTACAAATTTTTCTTCAAAAAAGAATTTTTTAAAACAACTCAAGTTCTTAAACACCGAAACACAATTAGAAACAGATGTTGAAACGATTGTAAAAACGTGTGAATTAATGGGCAAAACAAAAACTGGTGCTTTAATTGTATTAGAACGCGGTCAAAGTTTAGATTTTGTAAAAGAAACTGGCGATAAAATGAATGCTGAAGTAAATAAACCCATTTTAGAAAGCATCTTTTTTAAAAACAGTCCGCTACACGATGGAGCAACGATAATAAGAGGTAATAAAATTGTAGCAACGCGCGCAATTTTACCACTTTCAAACAAAAAACTTCCTGCTCATTTTGGCTTGCGCCATAGAGCAGCAGTTGGAATTACCGAAAAAACAGATGCGCTTTGCTTAATTGTATCTGAAGAAACAGGAAAAGTAGTTTATATAAAAGATGGTGAATTTGTATTGTTTGAAAATACTTTTGGACTTATTGAAACACTTAAAATTGATTTAGTTTAACAAAAACAAAATCACTAACTCGCCTGCTTCTTAAACTGCATTTCATACAAATTGCTATAAACTCCTTTTTGGTTGAGCAACTCTTGATGTGAGCCTTGCTCTACAA
>CAMZLV010000178.1 GCA_947311835.1 uncultured Lutibacter sp.
CCTTTTGGAACAGTCCATTTTATTATTGCGCTGCTAGAAAATGAAGGTTTTGATTTGAGTGAATTTAATTTAAAAAATACATTTCAAAATTTACAACTTATCGATTTTATTTTACGTGCCGATGATACGATGAAAACGACTGTTGATAGTGCATATGTAGACAACGCAAAAGATTGGTGGAAATGGTTGCTCGAACTTTCAAATAACGGCAAAACAACCTTAAAATTGGTTAACTATTTAAATGGTTTAACGCCTAAAGAAGCATCAAAAATTAAGAAAAATATTAAACAACTATTGCAACAAGAACCTTTTTTGTGCGATAGTTCTGATGGTGGAATTACAGGTTTAACTTCTAGTAATGGCGTTTTAAAAAATCATGCAAAAAAGTATTTTACTATGATTTCTGACCTTATGAATATAGAACTATTTGATATAGATTGTGAATTTAAAACTTATAAAGGCATAACCAAACGCATGTCTTTAATCAAAAACCAACAGCAAGAATTGATTGATTTTACTACTATTGATGGCGAAAAAGTGTTTTCATATGCGTTTGTAAGAACTGAAAGTAGAGATGAGAATTTTAGTGTGACTTTTTATAGGAAAAAGTGAAAATACAATTATATCTCCCTCATATCATCAGCAATAATCCAACCTATTTTACCATCAGCAAGTTTAATTTTTTTCCAATCATCAATTGCGTCTAAAACCTGTACTTTGGTACCTTCGTGCAATTCAAAAACGGTATCGCTATTGAGTGTTGGTGCGTTTTTGATTTCTGTAGATTGTTTAAAAACGATCGCCGATTTTGTGTTTACTTCGTAGTTGTATGACTTATATGCAAACACAACTGCAAAAATCAACAATATTGCTGCTAAAAGACTTGTATTAAAAAACAATAATTTCTTCCCAGACGAATACGAAAAATGGTATAAAAGAAATAAAATAGCTGCTAAAAACGATAAAAATACCGAAATCCACGCCCAAGAATTATACGTGAGTTTGTAAATAAAATTTTCTGAGAATTTTTGAAAAATAGTTTTTGGCATTTGCTCTATAGCATCAATGGTCATACGCTTTGCAAAAGACAAATTGGCTTTTGCATCACTGTTTGAAGGGTTTAACTTTAAGGCTTTTTCATAGTAATAAATAGATGGTGCAACCTTATTTAATTTGTAATATGCATTTGCTAAATTGTAGTACAAATCATCTGATACAACAGCTAAATTCTCAATTTTTTTATACGATTCTACGGCTTCTGTATACTTTCCGTTTTTGTATAATTCATTAGCTTCAGTAAACAAACTTTCGGCAGTTTGAGCATATCCAAATACTGAAAAAATGAGCGCAAATATGATACCTATTTTTTTCATCTAAATCTGTTTGTCAATTTTAGTAATTACTGTTTTTGCTTTGTCAAATTCTTGTTGCATCTGCACATTGGTTGTTGGTGTATATCGTGCAAAATCACAATCGTTTAATACCGATACAAACTCGTTAATTGTTACTTCATCTACCTTTCTATCTTGCAAAAGACTTGTTATTTTTTCTTTACTAATATCACTTGTTTCTATATTTAATTTGGCTTTTAAGAAATTGTGTAATGCTTTTTCTAAAGCAATATAAAATGCTTCTTTTTTACCTAATTGTTTTTTGGCTTGCGAGAGGTATTTCTTAGCCAATTTATCTGCTTTTCGCAATCTATTACCAACCAAATCGCCAGCGCGTTGTTCTTTTTTCTTTCCAAGAAAAATTCCTATTGGAATGGCTAAAAAAGGTAAAAACAACAATGTGCAAAACAGGTTTGACTTAAAAAAATCATCTTTTTTAATTGATTTAAATGTTGTGTTATGTGCAATATATCTAAAGTCGTTAGCATTAGCTGTAACTTGTTGTTTTACTGTTGTATTGTTGCTTTCAGATGATGCTACTTCAGGAGTCTTTCCATTAATTACATCTATAATAATCGCATCTGAAACAATGGTTTTGTATTTTTCTTCCTTCGGATTGAAATATGAAAACGATACTTCAGGAATTTTATATTTTCCTTTGTATTCTGGCACAACAGTATAAGTGTCTGATATTTTTCCTGTAAGTCCTTTTGAATTAGTATATACTTTTTCTTTGTGTTCTGGAGTATATACTTCTAATTCACTTGGTGTTGTTATTTTAGGTAATTCAAACAGTTTCATATTTCCTTGTCCGTTTACCTCAACTTTTATTTGTGTAGTTTCATTGGCTCTCAACACATCTTTGGTTGCATTTACTATAAAATCAAATTGACCAACTGCACCTGTAAAACCTTCAGGTTTGCCCTCTATAGGTAAATCTTTTACACGCACTACTCTTTTGGCTGATGCTGTTGTATAACTTACGCTTCTTGTAATGGCATTTCCAAAAAAATCGCCACGACCTGTAGGAACAGCAACCACAATGTCCATATCAATAGGATCAATGGTTAATTTTCCTGATTTTTGCGGAATTAACAAGGCTTTTTTAAGAATAATAGAACGGTATTTTTGTCCTTTGTATGTAATGTTTTTTACATCTACACTATTTACTTTTATATCTTGATTCCAAAATCCGTTGTACTGAGGCATTTCGTTCATTTGCCAATTTCTCAAACCTACTTTGTCGCTAAATAGTAATTTATATACTACATAAATTCCTTCACCTACATAAGGCGATGATTTTGATATTTCGGTCGTTAAAAGTACATTTTGACTTGCAATATAAGAAGGGTCATTTGGGTTTTTTGGCACTTCAGATGCGCTTACAACGGTAACTTTAACAAGGTTCGAATACAGTTTTTTACCATCAAGTTCTATAGTTGCTGCAGGAATTGTAAAGGTTCCTGTTTTTTTAGGTTTTATGATATAAATATATGCGTGTGAATAAGATGCTTTTCCGTTTATCCATGATTGATTAATTGATGAACTTGGACCAGCAACTACCGTAAAATTTTTAAAGTTTGGCGGTTTAAAATTATCTGCGCCTTGTTTATTTACAGCAAATTCTATGCGCAATCGTTGGTTTACACCTAACTTGTTTTTACTCACAGTTGTGGTTAATTTAGCATTTTGTGCTAAAACCATACTTCCTGCAAATAGCATTAAAAATAGTATGTATGTTTTTTTGAAACTCATTTTACAAATTTACCAATCTTTTTCTTGTTTTATTTTCTTTCCGCGTTCTTTCTTCGCATTCATCTTTTTCTGAGTTTTTTGCTCTTCATTATTCATTGCTTCTAGCAGTTGTTTAACTTGCTGAGGAGATAGTTTGCCTTGTTGTGGCTTTTGTTCTTGTTGCTTATCGTCTTTTTTATCTTTATTAGGATCTTGTTTGTCTTTTTTATCATCTCCGTCTTTCTTGTCATCCTTTTTATCTTTATCTCCTTTGTTTTTATCATCCTT
The DNA here is from genome assembly GCA_947311835.1 of uncultured Lutibacter sp. Classification (GTDB taxonomy): domain Bacteria; phylum Bacteroidota; class Bacteroidia; order Flavobacteriales; family Flavobacteriaceae; genus Urechidicola. Next base: position 3,414 of record CAMZLV010000178.1, read on the forward strand.
CTTGTCGTCACCATCCTTCTTGTCGTCTTTCTTATCTTTATTCTTATCGTCCTTTTTATCTTTGTTGTCCTTATTGTCTTTCTTATCCTTATTATCCTTGTTATCCTTGTTGTCTTTATTCTGCTGTTGCTGTTTTTTTAGCATTTTTTGTGCTAAGGCTAAATTGTAGCGTGTTTCATCATCTTTTGGGTTGGCTCTTAACGAATTTTTATACGCTTCAACAGCTCCTTGATAGTTTTTATCTTGATAATGTGCATTTCCTATATTATGCATCGCATCAGCAAGTGTATACTTATCTTTGGTTGTTTTTGCTATTAATTCGTATTTAGCAATTGCTTCTTTATTTCTCTTTTGTTGTGAAAGTGCATTTCCTAAATTATAGTTTGCCGTTTCAGAATTTGGATCTTTTTGCAGCGCTTTTTTATAGGCAACTTCAGCATCAGAAAATTTTTCTTTATTGTACAATTCATTTCCTTCTCGCACTAATTTTCGAGCATCTCTTTTTAATGACGCATCTTCTTGCTGCGCGAAGATACTCAACGGAAGTATGAATAATATGACTAGTAATTTTTTCATTTGTTGTTAAATAGATTTAATTTTTGAATCCATTTTGTTTTCTTTTCAAACATTAAAGCATCTGCAATTAAAAAGAGTAATCCGAAGGCTATAAACCATTGAAATTGGTCTTTATAATCTGAAAATTGTTTGGTTTCAAACTCACTTTTATCAGCTTTGACCAATAAATCTTCAACATAATCAATAGTTTCTTGAGTTTTGTTTCCTACAATGTATTTCCCTTTTCCTTCTGACGCTATATTTTGAAGTGTTTCTGGATGCATTTTGGTTATTACCACTTCGCCTTTACTATCTTTTTTATAACCTTCTAAAACACCTTTGTATTTAATAGGAATTGGACCTCCTTTTTCGGTTCCAACAGCAATTGTATAGGTTTTTATACCATCTTTTGTTGCTTGTGCAATAGCACTTGAAGCGTCTTCTTGATGATCTTCTCCATCTGAAATAATAAACAAAAATCGATTGGTTTGTTCGTCATTATTATAATAGGTTGTTGCTAATTTTATGGCTTCATTAATGGCCGTTCCTTGACTTGAGACCATATTTGGGTTTGCACTTTGCAAAAACATTTTTGCTGCTCCATGATCTGTTGTTATTGGTAATAAAGGATACGCATTTCCTGCATAAATAATAATTCCTATTCTATCGCTACCAAGTTTATCTATTATTTTTGAAATGATTTGTTTTGCTTTTGCTAATCTATTTGGTGCAATATCTTCGGCAAGCATACTTTTTGACACATCTAAGGCGAAAACGATATCAACTCCTTGTCTTTTAACGGTTTCTAACTTTGTTCCCATTTTTGGATTGGTTAACGAAACGATTAAAAATGCAAGACCAATTAAAAAAACAATTATTTTTAAAAATGATTTAAAGGTTGATTTTTCTGGACTCAATTTGTTTAATAACAGTTCATTTGCAAACTTTTTTTGTGTACGTTTTTTCCACCAAAACACAACTAAAAACACAGCAAATAGTACTGGAATTAGGATTAGATAAATAAAATATGTTGGTTCTTCTATTTGATACATTTTTTGGGTGTAATTGTTAAATTGAGTAACTGTTTGTTTGTTTTATTTTAATTGTGCTTTTCGTAAAGCATTTAACATATTTGATATTTTATAGATTTGTTTTCTTGTTTCTAAATAATCTTCTTTTGAAATAAATTTCAATTCTTTGGCAATAATTAATTGGTTTAAAACTTCCATTGTTGAACTAAATGATATTGTTGTAAAATGCGCTTTGTCTTTATTTGTACTTCTTGATGTTCCTTCAGCAATATTTGAAGAAATTGATACTGTTGCTCTTCTTAATTGGCTTGTAAGACCAAACTTTTCTTCAGAAGGGAAATTTGTTGTCAATTTGTAAATGGTTTTAACCAATAAAATTGACTCTTTCCAAACATTTAATTTTTCAAATGAAAAAACAAACTTATTTTCCATATTTAATCAATTACACAAATTAACAGTTAATCCATTACACATTTTTAAACAAAACTTCTAAACACCGTATATTTCAACACTTTTTCAATCAGTAAAAATAGGATTGCTAAAATGACAAGTGAACGGTATTTTTCATCATAATTATAATATTTAAACTCTTCTATTTTTGTTTTTTCTAATTTATTTATTTCGTCATATATTGCCTTTAAACTTGTGTTATTGGTAGCTCTAAAGTATTTTCCTCCTGTTTCTTTTGCGATGTGTTTTAATAAATCTTCATCTATTTCTACCTTAGATTGTCTGAAAATCAATTTTCCATTTCTGTCTTTTGCAACAGGAAAATCTGCCATTCCGTTTGTTCCAATTCCTATAGTATAGGTTTTAATTCCAAGTTCTTTGGCGAGTTCTGTCGCGGTTTTTGGATCTACAAATCCTGTATTGTTAACACCATCAGTCAATAAAATAATTACTTTGCTTTTTGCTTTGCTATCTTTTAATCTGTTTACGGCTGAGCCAAGTCCCATTCCTATGGCTGTTCCTCCGTCTAATTGTCCCCAAGTAATTTTGCGAATGGTGTTTTTTACAATGCGTTTATCACTTGTAATTGGCGTTTGCGTAAAACTTTCTCCTGCATACACTACAATTCCTATTCTGTCATTTGGTCGTTTATTAACAAAATTTGTTGCTACTTTTTTAAGTGCTTCTAATCTGTTTGGTTTTAAATCTCTAGCCAACATACTTGCTGAAACATCGATTGCCATTACAATATCAATTCCTTTATTGGTGTTAATTTTGGTGCTTACCGCAACGCTTCTTGGTCTGGCTAAAGCAATTATTAATGCTGAAATTGCTAGTAAACGAAACACATTTAGTATTGGTTTTAATCGTGATAATATTGATGGTTTAAATGCTGTAGTGCTTGATAATGTCAATGTTGCACTGTCTTTTTTGCGCATTAAAAAATACCAAATCGCCAATAAAGGCACGATTAGCAACAACCACAAAAATTGTGGATGTGTAAACTCCATGTTATTCCACAACTTCATCTTCTATATCTATTGAGTTAATTATTCTTTCTGCTATTTTTTGGGCATTTTCGTCATTTTTTAAAGAATTTATTACAATTCTTTGTGCTCCTTTTTTATTTCCAAATGCTATAATAACAACTTCATATTCATACATTTTTTGGGTTGTTATTTCTGCTTTTTGATAGGTTGCTGTTAGTTTTAAACCTTCGTTATCTCTAATAAAAATTGGTTCTTTATCTATAGATAAAAACTCAATACCATTTGCTTCCATTTCTTGAACAACTCCATTTGCTATACCTTCTAAACTAAATTCAAATTGTGAATTTGTATATGCAAATGTTGAAACGATTACTTTAAATTCATCCATTGGATTTTCAAATCCAAATACGGCTATATCACTTATCTGACCTTTTAATTGTTCAGGTATTTTTACATCTTGTGATTTTAACATCTTTGGTGTTGCAATGGTTACAGGAGGATATCCATACGTATCTGTAAACCAATCGCCATTTAGTAGTTCTATTGCTGAGCTTCCAATAATGTTTTCTTTTGCAAATTTGTAACTTCTATAGCCTAAATATCCTATAGCAGAAATGATAAGAAAAGCAATTGCAATAATTGAAGTAATAACAATTCGTTTGGTGCTCCATTTCTTTTTTACAGGTTTCTCTATTGAAATTTTAGAAACATCAATATCATTGGTATCTATAACTTCTACATCTTCAGGTTTTAAGTTATTAATAATATTTTCAGTTGTTACACGATGTGTTGCTATTTCATCTTGCAATGGTTTGAATTTTGCAAATTTCACTAAATCAGCCTCTTGCAATAGCTTTTGTAAACTTTTTACGGTTTCTTTAGGTAAATTAATGTCGCTTGTTTTATTAAAATCATTAATAGATGCTATCAATTCATCTGTAGTTGATTCTAATGCTGGAATATTATATTCGTTTTCAACATACGAACGTAAAATATCGGTCAATTCTATATAATATTGTTTTACTTTATTGTTTTGCCATAGTTTTTTGCTGTCTAAAACAGATAAGCGTTCAACAGCTAATTGGTATGGAGGTATTGAAGGCACAATAACTTCTTCTTTCTTTTTACGGAAAACAAAATACCATAATAAGAAAATTAGTAAGGCTAAAATTGCCAAGCCAATCCATAAATAATTTTTATAATCATCAAAAATAATTGGTTGTTTTTTTACGGCTTTTATAGGAAATAAACCTTGCTTGAGCGTATCAACTTTAACAGTTGCAACATCAATAAACAAAGAGTCTATCAAGTACTTTTTATTTTTGATAAGTACTTTTTGTTTCGGTATCATATAACGTCCACTATCAAAACTTGTCAATATATATTTTTTGATATATTTATTTTCTGTAGTATCTATTTTTAATTCCTTTACCAATTCTACTTTTTGTAAACTGTCTAAAATGAGTTTTGGAAACAGGACGTTTTCTTGCTTATCTACTGTTATTTTATACGTTAATTGTTCTCCTATTCGAATGTTGGTTGTGTCAACTTGCATTTCTATAGGATTTTGGGCGAATAAAAATCCGAAGGAAAAGAATATTATTAACGATGTAATAATACTTCTAGACTGCGCTCGAAATGACTGCGCTACAATAGGATTAAAGTAACTTTTTACACTGCTTAATTTGCCTTTATGTTGTTTGTTTGCTTTCAACTTATCTTGCTCCTTTACGTTTAAAATATCCTAATAATTTTTTTACATAACTCTCATCTGTTCGTGTGCTTATTGTTCCTGCTCCACTTCTACTGAATGATTTTTCATAATAATCTACAGAGGCTAAATAATTAGCTTTATAGGTGTTTCTTGTGCTTTTAGACATGGTATTTACCAAAATCACGTTGCCTGTTTCAGCATCTTTTACAGGAAGCATTCCAAGATTTGGCAATTCTTCATCGTGTTTATCAAATACTCTTATTCCTGTTACATCGTGCTTATTTCCAACAATTTTAAGTGTATGGTCATATTCAGTATCCATAAAATCGGACAATACAAAAACGATGGCTTTTTTCTTCATCACATTAGAAAGGTATTTTAATGCATTTCCTATGTCTGTTTTGGTGCTTTTGGGTTTAAATTCTACCAATTCTCTAATGATTCTTAGCACATGACTTTTTCCTTTTTTTGGCGGAATATAGAGTTCAATATCATCAGAAAACAATAGTAAACCAACCTTGTCATTATTTTGTGTTGCCGAAAACGCAAGTGTTGCTGCTATTTCGGTAATTGTATCGCGTTTAAATTGTTGGGTTGTTCCAAAAAATTCAGATCCAGAAACGTCTACCATTAGTAGCATTGTCAATTCGCGCTCTTCTTCAAAAACTTTGATATGTGTGTCGTTATAACGTGCTGTTACATTCCAATCAATTGCTCTGATATCATCACCATATTGGTATTGACGCACTTCAGAAAAGGTCATTCCTCGTCCTTTAAACGAACTGTGATATTCGCCTGAAAATATGTGATTAGACAAGCGTTTTGTCTTAATCTCTATCTTTCGTACTTTTTTGAGTATTTCTTTCGTTTCCAACGTTTATTGTTTAATTGCGATTTATATAATTGATTGCTTATCTGTAGATAAAAACAGTAAAACAATTCCACGATTTAACAATCTTATGGCACTTCTACTTCGTTTACAATTTTATCTATAATGTTTTCTGAAGTAATATTTTCTGCTTCTGCTTCGTAAGTAATTCCAATTCTGTGACGCAACACATCGTGTACTACTGCTCTTACATCTTCAGGAATTACATAGCCTCTTCGTTTTATAAACGCATAACATTTTGCAGCCATTGCAAGGTTGATACTTCCTCTTGGTGATGCTCCAAAACTGATTAGATTTTTTAAATTTTCTAAGTTATATTTTTCTGGATAACGTGTTGCAAAAATTATATCAAGTATATATTTTTCAATTTTTTCATCCATATAAACCTCTTTAACTGCATTTCTTGCGTTGTTAATTTGATCTATTGAAACTACTGGTTGTACTTTGTTAAATCCGCCGTTTAAGTTTTGACGCATTATAATTTGTTCGTCTGCTAACTTAGGATAATCAATAACTACTTTTAGCATAAATCTATCCATTTGCGCTTCTGGTAAAGGATATGTTCCTTCTTGCTCAACAGGATTTTGCGTTGCCATTACTAAAAATGGTTCGTCTAACTTAAAGGTTGTATCTCCAATTGTAATTTGACGTTCTTGCATGGCTTCTAACAATGCTGATTGTACTTTTGCAGGTGCACGGTTTATCTCATCTGCTAATACAAAATTTGCAAATATTGGTCCTTTTTTTATCGAAAATTTATTGTCTTTAATATTATAAATCATTGTTCCAACAACATCTGCAGGTAATAAGTCTGGAGTAAATTGTACTCTACTAAATTGTCCTTGAACGGCTTTTGACAAGGTGTTAATTGCAAGTGTTTTTGCAAGTCCTGGAACTCCTTCTAATAAAATATGTCCATTTCCTAACAGACCTATTAATAATCGTTCAATCATGTGTTTTTGACCTACGATTACTTTGTTCATTTCCATTACTAATAAATCAACAAAAGCACTTTCTTTTTCTATTTTTTCGTTGATTGCTCTGATGTCAACTGTAGTATTGTTTTCTTCTATCATCATTACTGTTTTTAAAGCGTGAATATATCTACTTTTTTTTGGATTACAAAGTAGCAAAAAATTCTGTTTTATAGTTGTTAAAAAATGGTTAAAAGTAGTGTTAAAGATTGGTTAAAATCTACTCTTTATAGGTTTGTAAGATTAATTGTTTAGAATCGAAAACTGCGTAGGTAAAATATGTTATCCAATCTCCTGTATTTATATATTTAGCGTTTTTGCCAATTTGTATTTCTAACGGAAGGTGACGATGTCCAAATAAGAAATAATCATAGTGTTTTTTTTCTAATTTTTTCTTAGCATATTGTACTAACCATTCATTGTCTTCTCCTAAAAACGTTACATCTTCTTCACCTGAAATTAATTTGTTTTTTACTGATAAATATTGTGCCAATCGCACGCCAATATCAGGATGCAACCATCTAAAAAGCCATTTTGAAAACGTATTTGTAAATACTTTTTTCATTCTTTTGTAGCCTATATCTCCAGGCCCTAAACCATCTCCATGTCCTATTAAAAAGGTTTTATTGTGAAATGTAAATTCTTTTGGTTGATGATAAACTGGTATGTTTAATTCGGTTTCAAAATAATCATCCATCCACATATCATGATTTCCTACAAAAAAGTAAATAGGAATTCCGCTGTCTTTAATTTCGGCTAGTTTTCCGAGCACTCTTACAAATCCTTTTGGAACTACGGTTTTGTATTCAAACCAAAAATCAAACAAATCGCCTAATAAAAAAATGGCTTCTGCATCTTTTTTTATGCTATCAAGCCAACGAATAAATTTTTGTTCTCTTACAAAACTTTTTTCTTGTGTTGGCGCTCCTAAGTGCTGGTCGGAAGCAAAATATATTCTTTTATTTGTTGTCATTTGTCAACGAAAATACAACGATTATTCTGCTTTTTCTAATTCGTATACTTTTTCTATCATTTTATTGCCTTTTTGATATATTTTATAAAACTTGTTTTCATCATAAATATTTCTAGCAATACTAACTTGCAAGTATCTTTTTATAATCTTTTTCTTATCATTTGGTACGGCTACAATAGTGTCTAATTTTTTTATGTATTGATTTAAAATCGTGTCACTATCATCAAATAAAGAAAAATACTCGTCAACAGCTAATTTTTCTAAAGTTTCTCTGTTTTCATCTACATAATCAAATGCAAATTCATTTAATTTACTTACATATATTTCTTTTATAAACTGTGTTGTATCTATTGGAACAAATACGTCTGGAACAATACCTCCTCCTCCATACACAATCTTGCCTTTTGGTGTAACAAATTTTAATGTATCGTTAACTTTTATACTGTCTTTGGTAACCAATTCTCCTCGTTCCAATCTTTTACTAAAATGTTCAAAATATTCTTTACCATGACTCAATGTATATGGTTTTTGAATTGAGCGTCCTGTTGGCGTGTAGTATCTTGATGTTGTAAGTCGTACTGCTGAACCATCACCAAGACCCATAACTTGTTGTACTAATCCTTTTCCAAAAGAGCGTCTTCCTATTATTATTCCTCTATCATTATCTTGCAGTGCTCCTGCTACAATTTCAGATGCTGATGCGGAGTTTTCATTAATTAAAACATATACTTGACCGTTTTCAAAAGACCCTTTTTTTGTTGCAAAATCTTTATCTATTTCACCTCTTTTATTTTTAGTAAATACTATTAGTTTATTATCTTCCAACAACTCATCTACTATTTTTTCTGCTATTGTCATATAGCCTCCAGGATTGTCACGTAAATCTAACACTAAAATTTGCATTCCTTGGCTTATTAGATTGTCTAAGGCTTTTTTAAATTCATCGTATGTTGTTCTTGCGAAACGATCTATTTTGATTAATCCCATTTTTTGATCAAGCATAAAATGTACTGAAACACTTGAAATAGGAACATCGCCACGATTTAAATCGATTTTAACTAATTTGCCTGTAGTTGGTCTATATAATGTTAAGTTTACTTCTGTGTCTGATTCGCCTTTTAGTACACTCATTACATTGTCACTATTGAGTTTTTTATTCCATCCTGACAAAGTATCTTTATTGGCAATAAGTATTCTATCTCCTGCTTTTAAACCAACTTTTTCGCTTGGTCCTCCTTTTAAAATTTTTGTAATAACTACAGAGTCTTTATGCATAATAAACTGCACGCCTATCCCTTGAAAATTACCTTGCATTTGCTCATTTTCTTGTTCTAATTCTTTTTTGGTAAAATAGACTGAGTGCGGATCCAATTTACTAACTATTTGTTGAATTGCTCCGTCTAATAATTCTCCTGTATCAACTTGATCTACATAATCATATTCTATATAATCAATTAAACGTTTTATTTTAGCTTCTTCACTATTTGAATTGAAAATTGAATTTGCGCTATTGTTAAAATTTAAAAAACTTCCTATTAATATTCCTATTGCGATTGCGATTCCGATGTAAATAGGTAAATGCGTCTTTTTTTGATTCATTAATTTAATGTATTAAAATATGTGTTAATTCTATTCCTGCTTTTTCTAAAAATTGAAGCCCTGAATCATCTTTATATGCTTTTGCATATACAACTCTTTTAATACCTGATTGTAAGATTAATTTACTACAGTCTTTACATGGAGATAAGGTAATATAAAGCGTTGAATTATTACAAGATTGTGTTGAACTTGCAACTTTTAAAATTGCATTTGCTTCGGCATGTAATACATACCAATTTGTTTTTCCTTCTTTATCTTCACAGCAATTATCAAAACCAGTAGGTGAACCGTTAAAACCGTCAGAAATTATCATTCTTTCTTTTACGATAATTGCGCCTACTTGTTTTCTTTTACAATGCGATAACTTAGCCCATTCTTGAGCCATTCGTAAGTATGCTTTATCGTATTTGTGTTGTTTTGGGTTCATTTTTCTTAATTTGCTAATGTACTAAATTTTCTTTTTTTAGTTCGATAAGATTTTATCAAATTTTATTGGCAATTAATATTGGCAAAACAAATCCTATAACTATTGAAGATGTTACAAGTATCCAATCTCTTTTACTAAACCTAAAAACGGTTTGAATAATAAATCCTAAAATTAAAATTATAAATACTATTAATAATTGTGCCGTTTCTATTCCTAGAGCAAATTCAAATAACGCCAATAATTTGGTGTCACTCTTTGATACAATCATCTTAAAAAAACTTGAGAATCCTAAACCATGTATCATTCCAAAAAAAAGCGATAGAAATAGATTTAAATTTATAAAGTTATTTTTTTTACTTTTTCCTGCCGTAAATATGTTGAATAAAGCTGTTATTAATATAGTTAACGGAATTAAAAATTCCACAATTTGCTTATTTATTCTTACTACACCATAAACTGCTAAAATTAACGAAATTGTGTGACCTATTGTAAACAAAGTTATAAGCCAAAGTGTTTTTTTCCAATCATTAAATGTATAAACAACGGTTAAAACAACTAAAAATAATATATGATCATATGACTTCCAATCGAAGATATGAAAAAAACCTTGTTTTAAAAAGAATAATAAATTATCCATTTGGTGTAAATTTTAAGGGCTAAATTTAATTGCATCAAATATAGAAAAATTTCAAACGAACTGAATACATTGATGCTGATTATTTAATTTTTTGACGCTTCCCTCTCTAAAAACCAATTGATTGATTAAATAATTAAAACGCTACCTTATAACCTGAGTTCGACCTAAGGATTTAGAAAAACAGTACTAATTGATTTGTTTTTTTAGTTTCAAATTTAATACATGGTTTTTTTTCTTGAAAAGAATAGGCGATAAGACTTGCTACTAAATTGGTAATAAAGTTTCCAAAACTTCTATGTCTAGAATGTTCTGCTTGTGCTATATTTTTAAGTTGATCATTGATGGTCTCAATTACAGATCTTTTTCTAAGCAATATTTTATCTTTCATGGTCATTAATACATTTTTCATGTTATTTCTAATTCCTGTTACTAGATGTAAACCTTGGTCAAATAACAGAGAGGACAATTCTTTAGAAATATAACCTTTGTCTGCATATAGTTTTCCAACTATTTTTTTTAAAAAATTCTCTTGTTTTAAAGGAGTTCTATCATCCATATTGGCTTGACTTATAATAAAATCAAGGAGTTCTCCTTTATCATTGACTATAATGTGAAGTTTAAATCCGTAAAACCAACCCATTGTAGATTTACCTATAGTTGCAATGCCTTTAAACACTTTGTTTCTTGAAATTCGTTTCTTATTACAAACTCGTATTGGTGTAGAATCTATAAAAGAAATTCCAGTACAATTTCCTAAACAGCAGGTTTTCATATATAGAGTTAAAGGCAACATATTTGATTGCATCAATTCTGTAAAACGATTGTAAGACACTGTTTCTGGAAATTCTTGAGTTAGATGTTTTTGAACATAAAAGATGTAAAAATGTTTAAAATTTCGATAACCACTCAAATGAAATAACACAGTAATTGTTAAAATTTCACTCGTCGACATCTTAAATTTTCTGTTTCGAGTCTTTTTCCCTGTAGAAAGTTGCTTTTTCTTTAGTGCAGATTCAAAAACAAGGCAAAAATCATCAATAGAACAAAAAATAGTTGTAATTTTATCAGTAGAAATCATAAGCATAAATTTAGTTAAATATTTGATTATCAATACTTAAATATACTAATTTTATGCTTTTTTACCTAATAAAAAATACTTTTTCTTAGGTCGAACTCAGGTTTTTACGAAGTTAAGTGTTATCCCAAAGTTTCGGTATTTAAAAAGAATAATTTATGATAAAAAAAATCAAAAAACTCTTTGTTACCATTATCTCACTACTAATATTTGGAGTAATTCTACTTTATGCAACAGGAAATGAATATATTTTTAAAGCAGGAAAACTCACGTATCTACAAGGTAAAATTACTGCAAACATCGATGACTACAAAGATTTTGATGCCAGAATCATTGAAACAAGTACGACACCTCATCTTTGGAAATATCACGAAGATTTTAATAAAACACCACTCACCAAAATACTCAAAGATAAATTAGATGAGTTAAATTCTGCTGGATTTCTAATTGTTAAAGATGGAAAAATAGTTACGGAAAAGTATTTTGGCAATTACGCTGATGCTAGTTTGACAAATTCATTTTCTATGGCTAAAACATATACAACCATGCTTCTTGGAAAGGCGATAGAAGATGGTTATATAAAAAGTTTAGAACAACCCATCACAGATTTTTTGCCTGAGTACAAAGACAATCTATTTGCAAAAACATGCACAATTGGTGATTTATCATCCATGACAGCAGGTTATAATTGGAATGAAGAATATTATTTACCATTAAACGAAACAACTAAATCTTATTACGGCAAAAATCTAGAAAATCAATTATTAGAAATCAATTTCAATAGTACTTCTGGAGAAAGATTTGAATACAAATCAGGCTCTACAGGATTACTAGGCATAATCCTTACCAGAGCCACTAAACAAACTTTGTCTGAATATTTATCTAAAAATTTTTGGAAACCCTTGGGCATGGAAGCATCTTCTCCTTGGACTTTGGACAACGAAAATGGCTTAGAGAAAGCATTTTGTTGTGTGTCAGCACGATTGCGTGATTTTGCTAAAATGGGGCAGTTACTTCTACAAAACGGCAAATGGCAAGGAAAGCAATTATTAGACTCAACATTTGTAGCTAAAATGACCCATCCTAATACGCTAAATGGTAAAATAAAACATCCTATTTATGGCTATGGTACTTGGACAGATTATAACTATAAACCGCAATTCTATTCAATGGTCGGTTTTCTAGGACAACGAGTCATCTGTATTCCTTCAGAAAATATGATTATTGTTAGAACTGGAAATAAATCTGATAAAAAAAATAAAAAAGGAGTAATTCCAGGTGTAGAAACGTATATTTGGGTAGATGAAGCCATGAAAATGATGAAAAATTAAATCAACACTCTTAAATATCTTCAAAATATGAAATTAGAAATATTAGAAAATAATCCAAAGATATTAAAATCACAAAAGCCATTTTTGTTTTTACACGGCATGTACCATGGCGCTTGGTATTATAACAAGAATTTTTTACCTTATTTAGAAAAACAGGGTTATAAAGCATATGCATTGAGTTTTAGTAATCATGGTAAGAGTGAAAAAAGAAAAAATATCAATTTTTTAACCATAAATCAATACGTTGAAGATGTAAAAGAAGCCATTCAATATATCGGAAAAGAGCCGTGTTTGGTTGGGCATTCTATGGGCGGCTATGTGCTTCAAAAGTATTTGGAAACTAATGAAAATGAATCAAATGTATTGCTGGCTTCGGTTCCGCCTTTTGGGAATTGGGGAACAACATTTAATGTGCTCAAAAAATTTCCATTAAGTTTTCTAAAAGCAAATTTGCTACTTAATCTCAAAACATTGGTAATGAATAAGAAATTGTATTTACACCTAATGTTTTCAAATACGCAAACCTTCAATGACGTAGAAGATTACTACAATATGCTTGACAATGAATCGTTTGGCGCTTATTTTGGAATGCTTGGATTTAACTTGATAAAACCAAAAAAAATAAAATCAAAAATTACAGTAATGGGTGGAGAGATAGACAATGCCATCGTATTAAAAGAAGTAATTAAAACAGCTAAAATATACAATACCAAACCCATTATTTTTGAAGGAATGTGCCATGATATGATGTTAGACAAACAATGGCAAAAAATCATAGATACAATTATTGATAACACAATGAAAAAATAGTAATTGAAATGAAAAATTATAAAATAATTATTATCGGAAGTGGTTTTGGTGGTCAATGTGCTGCTATTAACCTATTAAAAAATGGAATAAGCAATTTCTGTATTCTTGAAAGACGTAATTTTATGGGCGGTACTTGGTGTCAAAATTCTTATCCAGGAGCTGCGGTAGATGTACAATCGCCATTATATTCGTTTTCTTTTGAGCCATATGATTGGTCGCAAATGTTTGCAGCACAAGATGAACTGGAGCAATACACAAACTATGTTATTGATAAATACCAACTGCGAGAAAAAACTTTTCTAAACACCAATGTAGAAAAATTGGAATGGTTGGAAGATGAAAATAAATGGCTAATACACTCAGGTAATGGAGCCTTTAAATCGCAATTTGTCATCAACTCATCAGGACCTTTGAGTACGCCGTTTTATCCTAATTTTAAGGGAAAAGACAACTTTAAAGGTGAAACTTTTCATACCAATAATTGGAATCATAATTTTAATTTAAAAGGAAAAAAAGTTGCGATAATAGGTAGCGGAGCAAGTGCAGCGCAAGTAATTCCTGCCATTGTCGATGAAGTAAAAGAATTGAATGTTTTTCAAAGAACGCCACATTGGGTAATGCACCGTCCAGATAAAATATTCACCGAGTTTCAAAGAAAACTTTTGAAAAAACGATGGATATATAACTTAGTAAGATATTACACCTATTGGTCATTAGAAAGCAGAGTAATTGCCTTTAAATATTCTGATTTTTTACTGAAAATATTTGCAAAAAATAAAGCAGTAAAACACATAAAAAAGTCTTTTAAAAATAGAGCAGACTTAATTGAGAAAGTAACACCTAATTATACCATTGGTTGTAAAAGAATAATTTTATCAAATACTTTATATCCCGCTTTTGCTAAGAAAAACACCAATCTATTTACCAGAGAAGAACAAATCGCTGAAATTACCGAAACGGGAATCATTACTACAAAAGGGACAAAAGTAGATTTAGATTTAATAGTTTATGCAACAGGTTATGATGCTACCGATGGCGTGATTTCATATCCAATAATTGGAAAAAATAATATACCAGTTGAGGCATTTTGGTCGGAATTTCCTAGAGCATATTTAGGGACTACATTGCCAAATTTTCCAAACTTATTTGTTTTAACTGGTCC
>CAMZLV010000179.1 GCA_947311835.1 uncultured Lutibacter sp.
CAAATGTCAGCGAGGACCAGATGTTTTTCCATTTGTAGGGCGCAAAGACTCGGCTGTAAGTACACTTAGTGTGCACGATGCGATTCGTTCGTTTTCTATTCGAACCTTAGTTACTTTTAAAGGAAATGACCTTAATAAAAAAGTGTTAAACGACATACTTGATAACAAAAAATCAAATTTTGTAAGTACGCATTATATATTGTAGTTATTGATTTAGAACTGGTATTTGCTGTTTCCATAAATTATGGTAATGTCCTTTTTTATTGAAAAGAACTTTGTGATTTCCTTGTTCTATTACGTTTCCTCTTTTTAAAACTACAATTGTATCAGCATTTACAACGGTACTTAATCGATGTGCAATAATGATAATCGTCTTATTTTGTTGTCTTAAATTTTGTATTGTTTTTTGAATATAATTCTCTGAAGTACTGTCTAAAGAAGAAGTAGCTTCGTCTAAAACCAAAATTTCAGGCTGTTTGTACAGTGCCCTTGCAATGGCAATACGCTGTTTTTGACCGCCAGAAAGTGTTGCTCCATTTTCGCCTAAATAAGTATTGAATCCGTTTGGTAAACTTTCTATAAAATCAATAATACCAATGCTTCTACAAATAGATAAAATCAATTCCATATTTGGTTGAAAATCTCCAACAGCAATATTATTGATCACATTTCCTGCAAATAAATCTATTTTTTGAGGCACAACACTTACCAATTCTCGCAAACTTTTATTCTCAATGTATTTTAAATCTATATTTCCAATGCTGATGCTACCACTTTGTAAAGGATACATATTTTGTAATAACGAAATTAGTGTTGATTTTCCCGAACCGCTTTCTCCAACAATGGCAGTAATCTCCCCTTTGCTTATTGTCAGATTAAAATTTTCAAATACTTCAACTCTTGTGCCGTAACGAAATTTTACATTTTTAAAAGAAATATCACCAATTTTATCGGTAGTTAGTTTGAATTTGTTTTCAGACTCTTCACGTTCTAAATCCATAATTTCAAACAATCTGTCAGCAGCAATTAATGCGTTTTGAATACTCTTATTTGCTCCAATTAAACTTGAAATAGGTCCAGTAAAATAACCAATAATTGCATAAAACGACATCAATTCTCCTGGAGTTATCTCTTGGTCTATCACAAAATAAGTGCCACTCCACAATAATATAATTGTAAACAATCTTGAAACCGTTTGCGAAGAAGTGCCACTAAAAATACTATTCATTGCCGATGTATAACCAATATGCAATAAACTTATAAATCGAGTTTCTGTTTTGATATTTGCAAAGTCTTCTATTCCAAAACGTTTGATTGTACCAACGGCATTTAATGATTCTACCAACTGACTTTCTAAATCTGCCGAGCGTTCCATTATTTTACGTTCAGTTTTTTTGTTTAGTCTATTTGTAATCCAATAAATAAGAATATAAACAGGAATAATTGCTAACATTATTAGTGCTAATTTCCAATAATAACTAAACATCAACGCAAAGGAAAAAATGACGATAAAGAAATTTACAGTCAATGATAATGATGTGCTATTGATAAATACTCTAATTTTTACAGCGTCATTTATTCTTGAAATAATTTCTCCAACACGCATAGTGTCAAAAAATTGTTGAGGTAGTTTTAGTAAGTGCTTGTAGTATCCCAAAATAAGTCGAGCATCAATTTGTTGTCCTGTTTTGATAAGAAAAATATCTTTAAAAATACCAATCAAAACTTGAATAAAAAGTAAACCAAGCATTATTACGCTCAATAAATTTAATAATTTTGTGTTTCCACCAACCAATACATGATCTGTTATTTTTTGAATATAAATTGAAGTTGATAAGCCTAAAAGTGTATAAATAATAGCACCAACCAATGCTTGAAATAATACAAATTTGTGTGGTTTTAATAAAAACCAAAAGCGTTTTAGAATAGATACTTTTTCGTTTCCTTTTTTAAAGGATTCATCTGGAAGTAATAAAACCAAAACTCCTGTCCATTCTTTTTGAAATTCCTCATGTGTTTTTTTATGGACTTTACCTGTTCCAGGATCCATAATTGTGATGTATTTTTTATCAACTTTATAAATAACAACATAATGTTGCAAACGTTCTTTTACTATGATATGTGCAATTGCAGGTTTTGGTATTTTAAATAGACTTTCTAAATCACCTCTAACACCTTTGGCTTCAAAACCTAATTTTTGTGCTGCTTCAATCAGCCCTAAAACATTCGTTCCTTTCTTATCTGTTCCTGCATATTGACGTATTCTAGCAATCGGTATTTCTAATTTGTAATGTACGCTGATTGACGCCAAGCATGTTGCTCCGCAATCTGTAATGTCGTGTTGCTTAAGAGTTGTTTTTGCCATTTGTTTTTAATTATTCATTTAAGTATATAATGGAAATCATCTTTATTCTTAAATGTCTGGTCGAGCGCAGTCGAGACCTTGTTTTATTGAAAATTTTAGAAATGAAGACCTCTCGACTGCGCTCGAGGAGACATCTTATTATCTTTGCACTTATGATTTACTTGGATTAAACCAATCATCAACTTTGTCATACAACAATTCAAAAGCCGTACGATTTGTTATAAAAAAACGAGCATTAAATGTCATGCCTTTTTTCAATGTTCCTTTAAAACCATTTTTTAGGTATAATTCATTTTGATTAAGAGAACAAATCACTTTAAAAAGAGGAGTATTGTTAATAATAGAAATATCTTTATTAATACTCACTATTTTTCCTGTTGCCATTCCCCATTGGTTGTAATTAAAAGCATCTATTTGAAATTTAACACTTGTATTTTCTTTTAACAAACCAATATCAGAAGGCTTGATATAGCACTCCGCAATTAAATCGGTATCAGGTGAAATTTCGGAAATTAGATTGCCTGAAGTAATAAAATTTCCAACTTCTATGCCTTTTAAGTTTTGTATAGTACCGTCAATAGATGCTGTAATGACATAATTTTTTTGTTCCTCTTGCATTTGTATCAAACTGCTTTCTAATTCTTCTAACTTATTTTGTTGCTGTGTTAAAGAGGTTTGCCATTGGTTGCGTTGTTGCTTTTTAAAATGGCTTAAATTACCAACTGCCAAATCGTAGTTATATTTACTCTCTTGATACTCAACTTTGGCAATTACCTCTTTGTTATACAGTTTTTCTTGACGGATAAAATCTCGTTTAGTTTTAGTATAATGCGTACGTAATTCTCGCAGTTTTTGTAAATATTGCAAGTATTCTTTTTGATATAAAAACGAATGGATAGAATCTTGATGTATGCGTTTTGAGTTTGATAAATAGGTTAAATCATGCACAAACAAACGTATTTCTTCTAACTGATTTAAAAGTAACTGTTGTTTTTCTTTCCCTACGGAATTATTGACAACAAGTAGCGTATCTCCCTGTGATACATAGTCATTTTCTTTGATAGTAATTGCTTCTATTTTGCCAGAATAGAGCGAAATAATTTGATTTCTTTCTTTTTCGGATTTTAAAATTCCTTTTGAAGAAGAGTAAATATCTAAAGATACATAAGGTAGTGCAACTGCAACACCCAAAATACTTAGCAACCTGAGTTCGACCTAAGGATTTAGAAAAACAGTACTAATTGATTTGTTTTTTTAGTTTCAAATTTAATACATGGTTTTTTTTCTTGAAAAGAATAGGCGATAAGAC
>CAMZLV010000180.1 GCA_947311835.1 uncultured Lutibacter sp.
ACACCAATAAAAAACTTAAAAACAGAAAAAAACTCAAGAAAAAAATGATTCTTGAGTTTTTTTGACTTTATGTGGGAAGAAAACTATCTTGTTAGTCTTACTTCTGAAAGCGCCTAATTATCATTTATAAAGATTCTTCATTTCATTCAGAATGACACTTTTCAGACAACCTCTTTCATTAATTTTGAACTATTAAGACATTAAAACTTAATCTTCTTTTACTTCTTCAAAATCAACATCTTGCACATCATCATCAGATGACGAATCTCCTGCTTCTGGTTGTGCTCCTGCTCCACTTGCTTGTGCTTCTTGCTCTGCTTTATACATCTCTTCAGATGCTACTTTCCACGCTTCATTTATCTTTTCCATTGCACTGTCTATTTGTGCAATATCTTTAGATTCATGTGCTTTTTTCAATTCTTCTAACGCACTTTCGATTGGTCCTTTTTTATCATCAGATAATTTATCACCAAATTCTTTTAACTGCTTTTCAGTTTGAAAAATCATAGAATCTGCTCCATTAATTTTATCAGCAGTTTCTTTTGCTTTTTTATCTGCATCAGCATTTGCTTCTGCCTCTTGTTTCATTTTTTGGATTTCCTCTTCTGTCAATCCTGAAGATGCTTCAATACGGATATTATGTTCTTTTCCTGTTCCTTTATCTTTGGCAGAAACATTGATTATTCCATTAGCATCAATATCAAAAGTTACTTCAATTTGAGGCACTCCTCTTCCTGCTGGTGGAATACCGTCTAAATGAAAACGACCAATTGTTTTGTTATCTGCTGCCATTGCGCGTTCACCTTGTAATACGTGAATTTCAACAGATGGTTGATTGTCAACTGCAGTTGAAAATACTTGTGATTTTTTAGTAGGAATGGTTGTATTTGCTTCTATTAATTTAGTAAATACATTACCCATTGTTTCAATTCCTAATGATAATGGTGTTACGTCTAATAACAATACATCTTTTACATCTCCTGTTAAAACTCCTCCTTGAATTGCAGCTCCAACGGCAACAACTTCATCAGGATTTACACCTTTTGATGGTGCTTTTCCAAAGAATTTTTCTACTGCAGACTGCACTGCAGGAATGCGTGTTGAACCTCCTACTAAGATTACTTCATCAATATCTTTTATAGTTAATCCTGCATTTTTTAATGCTGATTTACATGGCTCTATAGTTCTTTTGATTAAATCATCTATTAATTGCTCAAATTTTGCTCTTGATAATGTACGCACTAAGTGTTTTGGTCCACTAGCAGTTGCTGTTACATATGGTAAGTTAATTTCTGTTTGTGTAGAAGATGACAACTCAATTTTGGCTTTTTCTGCTGCTTCTTTCAAACGTTGCAAAGCCATTGGATCTTTACGCAAATCAATATTTTCGTCTTTATTAAATTCGTCAGCCAACCAATTGATTATTTTTTCATCTACATCGTCACCTCCAAGATGCGTATCTCCATCTGTAGCTAATACTTCAAAAACACCATCACCTAATTCTAGAACAGAAACATCATGCGTTCCTCCACCAAAGTCAAATACCACTATTTTTTGGTCTGTATTTTTTTTGTCCATTCCATAAGCCAATGCTGCAGCGGTTGGCTCATTAATAATTCTACTTACTTTTAATCCTGCAATTTCTCCTGCTTCTTTTGTTGCTTGTCTTTGTGCATCATTAAAATATGCAGGTACAGTAACAACTGCTTCTGACACTTCATGCCCAAGATAATCTTCAGCAGTTTTTTTCATTTTTTGCAATACCATTGCTGATATTTCTTGTGGCGTATATAAACGTCCGTCAATATCTACTCGAGGCGTATCATTATCACCTTTTACCACTTTATAAGGTACGCGTTTAATTTCTTGTTGACAATCAGAAAATTTATTACCCATAAAACGTTTAATAGAATAAATTGTTTTTAAAGGGTTCGTAACTGCTTGTCTCTTTGCTGGATCTCCTATTTTTCTATCTCCTCCTTCTATAAAAGCAACGATAGAAGGTGTTGTTCTTTTACCTTCGGCATTAGGGATTACAACAGGCTCATTTCCTTCCATTACAGAAACACAAGAGTTTGTTGTACCTAAATCAATTCCTATTATTTTGCTCATAATTATATTTTGTTTTATAAATTGTACTTGTTTTTTTACGATTTGTATAAGTCAATCATTGTGCCAACAGAAATATTATGTCATTTTGTCATAAATTCTATTAATTATATAGAAATTAACAAATTAATTTAAGATTGTTAAAAAATAATTCTATTTAAATGAATATTTTTCTTTATATTTGGAGAGGATAAACTATTAATAAAAAAAATTAAACAAAATGAGTAAATTTGACGAAAAAGTAGCACAATACAAAAAATTTATGGACGATAAAAACTTACGTTCAAACACTGATTTATTAAGAGCTGTTACTAAAGGATTAGGCCCTTCTATATATAAAAGAGATGCTGAAACTGTTTCAGGTTCTGACCCTAAAGAGTTAGCAACTGTAAAAAATAATTTCTTAATTAAAAAATTAGGTTTAACTGATAGTCCTGCTTTAGACGAAGCAATTGCTGAAGTAATGGAGAAAATCGGAAAATCAGAAAGAAACAAATACAGAGCAGTTGTTTATTATATGCTTATGAAAAAATTTGACAAAGAGTCTGTTTACGGATTTTAAGTCATTTGAAACAACTAATAAAAAAACCAACTAATTTTAGTTGGTTTTTTTATGCTATCGTGTGAAAATTAAATTCGTTTCTGTTGACAACTTACTGTCAAATCCATATTTATCTATATTAAAGTTTTTTAAACCTTCAATAGTTTCAATATCATTCTGAACAATATAACGTGTCATTAATCCTCTAGCACGCTTAGCAAAAATAGCAATTGTTTTGTATTGTCCGTTTTTATATTCTTTAAAAACTGGCGTGATTATAGGAACTTTTAATTTCTTAGGTTTTACTGCTTTAAAATACTCATTACTTGCAAGGTTTATGAATAACTCATCATCTTTCAATTCATTATTTAGAGCTTCAGTTATTGAATTTCCCCAAAATTGATATAAATTTTTAGCAGAATTTACCGTCAGTTTTGTTCCCATTTCCAAGCGATATGGTTGCATTAAATCTAAGGGTTTTAAAATACCATATTGACCTGAAAGAATGCGTAATTTATCTTGTAGTTGTTCTATTTTTTCTTCTGACAATGTTTCTACATTTAGTCCTTTATATACATCGCCTTTAAACGCATAAATTGCTTGTTTTGCATTATTGAGCGAAAAAGGTAAACTCCATGATTGATTGCGCTCATAATTTAACTGTGCCAATTTATCAGATATATGCATCAACTCTGACAGTTTTTTGGGTGTCATTTTTTTAAGAACATTATTTAGAGTTGTCGCTTCTTTTAAAAAAATACTTTGCGTGTATTCTTTTACAGGCGCTTCGTTTTCAAAATCAAGTGATTTTGCTGGTGATATAACTATTTTCATTACATTTAATTTGTTAAAGTAAAAATACAATTAATTGAATAGTAAACGAATAAATTTTGTATAAAAATTTATTCGTTTTTTTTATACATATGACATAAATCAGGTTTCTAACTCTTTAGCGAACGTACCTTTGCCTTAATATTAATTTAAAACATGAAAAACATGAAAAAAACAATGTTATTAGCAGTAATTGCTCTATTTTTATTTAGTAATTCTTTTGCTCAAGAAGAGAAAAAATCAGAAGGTCTTAAAGGAGCATGGTATGGATTAGGTGCATTAAGTTACGTCAACGACGAAGCAACAGACTCTAGTTCTTTCTTAATTTTACCTGCAGCAGGTACTTTTGTTAGTCCTACAGTTACATTAGGTTCGGCAATTGGATATTTATCAACTAAAGTTGGAAGTGCAGCAGCTGACAATACTTTTATTGTAATGCCTTTCGCTAGAAAATATTGGGGAGTGGCTGACAAACTATTTATTTTTGGAGAAGCAAACGTACCAATGTATTTTAACGATGCCGCAAATTCTTACGGATTCTTTTTACAACCTGGAATGGATTACTTTATTGGAGGAAAATGGACTATTGAAGCTAAATTTGGGAGATTTGGTTACAAATCTACAAAACCAAATGGAGGATCAGCAACAGGAACAACAGAATTAGGATTTAATATGTTTGGTGGAAACACAGAAAATTTAGGTTCTATGAGTTTTGGAGTAAAATATTTATTCTAAAAGTATTTATTTAGTTTTCAACAAGGGTTTTAACGTTGTTTTTAATGATTTTAAAACCCTTACTTTTGAAATAATGTTTATTTCTGATTAACAGTATAAACGCTCCATTTTTCTATACACAATTGCATATCTTCAGGGATTTTAGAATTAAATTGCAAAAAATCACCAGTTGTTGGATGCGTAAAACCAAGTGTTTTAGCATGTAATGCTTGTCTTGGCAAAACCTTAAAACAATTATCGACAAATTGCTTGTATTTTGTGAAGGTTGTACCTTTTAAAATACGCTCTCCTCCATATCGTTCGTCATTAAAAAGTGTGTGACCAATATGTTTGAAATGTGCTCTAATTTGATGTGTACGTCCTGTTTCTAACTTACATTCAACTAAAGTTACATAACTAAAACGTTCTAATACTTTGTAGTGAGTAACTGCGTGTTTACCGTAATCTCCTTCAGGAAAGACATCCATTTGAAGTCTGTTTTTGAAACTGCGCCCAATATGTCCTGTTATTGTTCCTGAATCTTGCTCTAAATTCCCCCAAACGAGTGCTATATATCTTCGTTCGGTAGTTCTATCAAAAAATTGTTTAGACAGATGAGCCATTGCAAATTCTGTTTTTGCTACAACTAACAATCCACTTGTATCTTTATCAATTCTATGTACTAATCCTGGACGTTCATTACTATTTGTAGGTAAATTTTCAATATGATGGATCAAACCATTCACCAAAGTACCAGAATAATTACCATGTCCTGGATGAACTACCATTCCTGCTGATTTGTTTACAACAAGTACTTGCTCATCTTCATATACAATTTCAAGAGGCATTGCTTCTGCAACCAATAAATTCTCATAAGTAGGATATGCTAACACCAATCGAACAACATCGTTTGGTTTTACCTTATAATTTGGTTTTACAACAATATCATTGACCAAAATATTTCCTGATTTGGCTGCTTGTTGAATTTTATTACGAGTAGTATTTTCAATAAAATTCATCAAAAATTTATCTACACGCAACGGCTCTTGCCCTTCACTAGCAACAAATCGATGATGCTCATACAAGTCGTCATTATCAAGTGATTCTTTGCTTATATTAACTTCCTTTTCCATCTCCTAATTTTAATTCAATTACAGAGTTTTTAGGTAATTTATCGCCTACTTTCAAAGGCTTTCCCTTAAAATATAGACCTCTAACTACATTTCGAGCAATATCTCGTACATATTTAGGATTATTCCCAATCCTAAAACCTACTGCTTTTAAAACTGCTTCTGCATTTCTACGCGACTTTTTTAAGACATTAGGCAATACTACATCTTGGTACGTTGGACGATTTATTTTTAAGTATATTTTTCTGTTTTCTTTTACAAAATCTCCTGCCTCAGGATCTTGCTCTATCACTGATAATGGCGGATAATTAGGATTGTAATTGATAGAATCTACTATTTTCAAATCTAAATCTAATTCATCTAATTTAGATTTCACCTGCTTTATTGTCATTTTTGACAAATCTGGAACTTCTATTTTTTGACTGTGATTTGTACTTATTTTTAACCATTGTATTATCACTATAACAAACACAATAATACCAATTATAGCAAACCCTAACTGTTTTAAAAAAACCTTACTTTTTACAAAATTTAACAAACTCATATCTTAAAATTGATTTCAACAAAGATATAAAACGTATTTTTATCTTATTAAATTATATTTGATAAATTTGCTTTATTAAAAAACACACTCATTAATGAAAAAAAACATCGCTGTTGTAATGGGCGGATACTCGTCTGAATACCTGATTTCACTGAAAAGCGGAACTGCTGTCTGTGAAAATTTAGATTCTGATAAATATGCTATTTATCCTATTCATATTTTTAAAAACAGATGGATTTTGATAATTAATGAAAAAGAGTACGCAATAAACAAGCATGATTTCTCTGTAATTATCGATAATCAAAAAATAAAATTTGATTGTGTATTTAATGCAATTCACGGAAGTCCTGGAGAAGACGGAAAACTAGTTTCTTATTTCGAATTATTAGAAATTCCTCATACATCCGCTCCGTCTTATCAAATGGCGCTGACTTTTAATAAGCGTGATTGCTTGAGTGTTTTAAAACCTTATGGAATTAAAATGGCAACTTCTTATCTACTAAATAAAGGAGATTCTATTGATGAAAATAAAATTGCAAACAAAGTTGGTCTTCCTTGTTTTGTTAAAGCCAATAAAGCTGGAAGTAGTTTTGGAATATCAAAAGTGTATAAAAAAGAACATTTAATGGCTGCTATTGAGCATTCATTTAAAGAAGATGATGAAATAATTATTGAATCCTTTTTAGAAGGAACAGAAGTGTCAGTTGGTGTAATTACCTATAAAAACGAGGTTATTGTACTTCCTATTACTGAAATAGTTTCGGAAAACGATTTTTTTGATTACGATGCTAAATATCATGGTAAATCACAAGAAATTACACCTGCAAGATTATCAGAAAAAGAAAAAAAACGTACGCAAGATGTAGCGAAACAGGTATATGAAATTTTAAAAATGAAAGGGTTTACACGCAGTGAATACATTTTGATTGATGGTGAACCGCATTTAATTGAAATTAATACCGTTCCAGGAATTACAAATGAAAGTATTTTGCCTCAACAAGCAAAAGTTGCTGGAATATGTCTAAAAGATTTATTTGGCGATATGATTGAAAGTGCAATAAACAATCAAACGTAGTAAAATGACAATAACAAGTATAAGCAGTTCGAGTGGTTTTCTACCATAGGAGAAAATTATATCGAGAACAATTAAAATACTTCTCGATACTATTTAATTCCGTTAACACTCAATTAAATTACTCGAAGTGACGTAGTAAAATAACAACAACATGTACAAGCGTCAGTTCGAGTGATTCTGTGAGGAACGAACGGAATTGTATCGAGA
>CAMZLV010000181.1 GCA_947311835.1 uncultured Lutibacter sp.
AAAACACGATAATTTAGAATGGTGTGTAAAAACACATCGCAAAATGGAGTGGCAAGCAGGAAAAGATTACACTAGTATTTTTGATTGTATTATTCAGTTTCGCCCTTCTGGAGTTCGTGTAAAAAGACCTACCAAATTTTCTACATTGGTTGCTATGAATCATCAACAAATAATCGGAAAATATAAACGTAGATTGACCATTGATGAGTCAAAAAGATTGCAGTCTTTTCCTGAAGATTATAAATTGTCTAAAACCAATGCAATTGCAATGAAACAACTTGGAAACTCAGTAAATGTAACTGTTGTACAAAAGATATTTGAAGTTGTTTTGAGGGAATTTTTATTGGAAATATAAGTATCTGCTTTTTAGGATTTCTAACACTTAATAATTTGTTGCCATTTTAATTTATTTGCATATTAACATATGCGTAAAACTTATAATATTCTTTTTTTTCAGTGATAATAATGTTCGTTTCAGACATTAAAATAGCATGTTAAGTCATTATCTTTTTATTTAAAGCCAAACAAATCAGTAGTTTGCAACATAAAAAATTTATTAACTTTAAAAATGAAACAAAATGAAAAAATTAATTTTTAGTATCACATTACTTACGATGGTAATTATCTTACAAAGTTGTAAAAAAGATGAACCAACGACACCACCAACTAACAAAGTACAACTTATTGAAAATAGTACATTTGGTAAAATATTAACAGATTCGCAAGGTAAATCGCTTTACTTCTTTTCTGATGATGCGAATGGAACTTCTGCATGTATAGAAGGTTGCCTTAATAATTGGCCAATTTTTTATGAAGAAAACATAACTATTGATGAAGGTTTGGATTTAGATGATTTTGGAACATTAACAAGAGCGGATGGACAAAAACAAACAACTTATAAAGGTTGGCCATTATATTATTTTATTACAGATGCTAATTTAGGAGATACTTATGGAGATGGTGTAAACGGCGATTGGTTTATTGCAAAACCTGATTATTCAGTAATGTTTGTTTTCAATCAACTTCATGGTCATGATGGAGAGGATTACTTAAGTGATTATACTATTGGCGCTGGAGAAACAGGATATATTGTTGATGCATACGGAAACACGCTTTATACATTTAGTCACGATACAAAGGATACAAATTCATTTACAGCAGTTGATTTTGGTAATAACGCAATTTGGCCAATCGTTGAAATATCACCAAGTAACGTACCAAGTAATTTAAGCGAAAGTGATTTTTCAACCATCGAGGTTTATGGAAAAACACAACTAACATACAAAGGTTGGCCTTTATATTATTTTGGACAAGATTCAAGCAGAGGAGACAATAAAGGTATCAGTTTTCCAGCAGCCGGAGTTTGGCCAATTGCAAACACGGATACTCCTTTAGCAACTTTATAATACTTATTAATCAAAAATGAGGCTGTCTGAATAGACTATATGTTGTCATTTTGAGTGCAGTCGAAAAATCTCGATTATTTGATAATAAATTAATTGTCATTTTTAAAGGTTTTTCATTATATTCAGAATGACACTTTTAAGACAGCCTCATTTTATAAATCCCAATTTAATACAATGAATAAATCAAAAATTATTTACATCTTACTTGTTGCAGTTTTTGTATCGTGCAAAAACAACAATCAATATCAACTGATATCTACTGTTCCTGAGTTAGAAATGCCTAACAATCATATAAAATTTAACGAAATAAAAGATTACAAAAATTATAAAATAGTTGCCACACATTTTAGAACAGATAAAAATGAATTGCGATATATATTAGCAAACAATATTGCTTTTAAAGCATATAATGAAAAAACATCTTTTCCAAATGGTAGTAAAATTGTAAAAATTGGTTGGAATGTGATAAAAATGCCCAATTTTCAAGCTGCTTTAGAAACAAAAGATATTCAAAGAATCGAGTTTATGATTAAAGATAAAAATCGATTTATGAAAAACCCTGGGAATTGGGGTTATGCACGTTTTGTTAAAAAAGATGGCAAGTATAAGCCTTGGAAAAACGGCACGAATAGTTGTATTAGTTGCCATAATTTAGCCAAAGAAAATGGTTTTCTATTTACGAAAATTCAAGACTTACAATAAGTGTTGATATCTTATTAGTTTTTCCCAACCCATTTCTTAAAATCAGTCAATTTCGCTTTACTAATAATAATTTCGATAGGCGAAATAGGGTTTGTTATTACTTTTAATTGTGTGTTCCCATATTTTTCAATTTTATCAATAGATTTGGCTGACACGATAACTTGACGAGATGCTCTATAAAATAATGTACTGTCTAAAATTTTAAAAATTTCATCTAAAGTTAAGTTAATTGTATATTTTTCTTTGGATAAGTCTACAACGTAACTAATTTTATTTTCGGTATATACAAATGCGATGTCTTTAGTAAAAACTGGCGTTAATTGATATCCCTTATTGACTAACAATCTATCCGTTTTTACAGGTTTTGTTAGTTTTTTGTTTAAAAGTTCTAACTCAGACAAATACTGTTTACTAGTTGTTTCGTTTAACGATTTTAATTCTTCTAAATTATTTCGATTCATTTTTTGTAAGAAAAAGTAGATAATAAAAGTACTACTTAGCCAAACTAATAAAAATATAAATAATAATTTTTCTTTTAAACTATTGAACGTACGTCTAAACTTTAAAACATTGGCGTGCGAAGCAACAATCCAATTCGCGTTTTTTACGGGACTTAAATATACTATTTCGGTATAATTTTTTAACGCTCGCAAACCACCAACAGCTTTCTTTTGCATTATCGCATCTTTAAAATTGTTTTCAACTTCAACATTTGCTACTGATTTTATAATGGAATTATTTTTTAAAAGAACTTTTCCTATTTTGTTTTTATTTGGATGACAAATTTCTGTACCTAAATCATCAAACATACAAACAAAACTATATTCTGTAGAACTGTTTTCTATACTTCGTTGCAACTCGTTTTTTACCTGTTCTTTTGAAAATCCTGCATTTAATTTTTCAGTTAATAAATTTGAAATAAGCGTTGCTTGATTTTTAGAGGTTTCTATTTGTAGTTTAATAATATTATCAATTGCAGCTGTATAAACATATTGAAAACTAAAATAATAAATAACTCCTAAAACTAGCAATATAAATGGTAATGCAAATTTTATACGTTTCATATAGAAATATGATTTTTATGCAATTTACAAAATAAATAACATCTTTAAACTCAACTCGTACAAAAGATTTTTGAAGTTGTTTTGAGGGAATTTTCATTCGCAAAATAGATTCTTCGTTACGCGCTGAACACAAACACAAAGTGAAAATTCATTAAAATTAGTATATTTGATGATGAAGGTTCTTTGCCTTGCTCAGAATGACAAGAAACAAAAAATGCTAGAAAAATTAAAAAACAAACCGATTTTAATCAATTCTGATTTAGATGGAATTAGTAGTGGTTTATTACTCGAAAAATACTTGAATTGCACAATTGTAGGTTTTACTAATAGTGCCGAAACGGTATGGATTCAAAAGGGTTTTACTGATTTTAATTCCATTTGTTTTGTTGATATGTTTGTTGCCAATCCTGATACAATTTGTATTGACCAACATATTATTTCGGTAAACGAGAAGCATCATAACGTATTGGTAACAAATCCTAATAAAATAAATCCTAATATACTGAATCCTCATTTTCACTTGCCAAGTAAATCATATCGACTAAAATATCCTTTTGGAACAGTCCATTTTATTATTGCGCTGCTAGAAAATGAAGGTTTTGATTTGAGTGAATTTAATTTAAAAAATACATTTCAAAATTTACAACTTATCGATTTTATTTTACGTGC
>CAMZLV010000182.1 GCA_947311835.1 uncultured Lutibacter sp.
AAACACCAATAAAAAACTTAAAAACAGAAAAAAACTCAAGAAAAAAATGATTCTTGAGTTTTTTTGACTTTATGTGGGAAGAAAACTATCTTGTTAGTCTTACTTCTGAAAGCGCCTATTCAAAAACAAAAAAGGAAGCAAAATGCTTCCTTTTTTGTTTTTATAAAAATCCTTAACCGTACGTTAAGAATACATTTTTTTTCTCAACTCTTTTACCTTTGGATCATTTAGATAATCATCAAAAGTAGAAAGTCTGTCAATTACACCATTTGGTGTAATTTCAATAATTCTATTGGCTACCGTTTGTAAAAACTCATGATCATGAGTTGATAACAATACTGTCCCTTTAAAGTTTTTTAATGAATTATTAATTGCTTGTATAGACTCCAAATCTAAGTGATTTGTTGGTTCGTCAAACATCAATATATTTGCTCTAGTCATCATCATACGAGAAAGCATACATCGTACCTTTTCTCCTCCTGATAATACATTGCATTTTTTTAATGCCTCTTCTCCACTAAATATCATTTTCCCAAGAAAACCTCTTAAATATACTTCTTCTCGTTCTTCTTCAGTTTTTGCATATTGGCGCAACCAATCAACAAGGTTTAATTCAGCATTTTTAAAAAATTCAGCGTTTTCTAAAGGCAAATAAGATTGAGTAGTTGTAACTCCCCAAGAAAATTTACCAGAATCTGCCTTATCATTGTCATTCAATATTTCATAAAAAGTAGTTACGGCTTTTGAATTTTTAGATATCAATGCAACTTTGTCACCTTTATTTAAATTAAAATGAATACCTTTAAACAACACTTCTCCATCTAATGATTTTGACAATCCTTCAACGTTCAAAATTTGATCTCCAGCCTCTCTATCTCGTTCAAAAATTATTGCAGGATAGCGTCTACTTGACGGTTTTATATCGGCAACATTTAACTTTTCAATCATTTTCTTACGGCTAGTGGCTTGTTTTGATTTTGCCATATTTGCAGAAAATCGTCTAATAAATTCTTCTAATTCTTTCTTTTTATCTTCTGCTTTTTTATTCTGTTGTGCACGTTGTTTTGCCGCTAATTGACTACTTTCATACCAAAAAGTATAATTACCAGAATAGTGATTGATTTTTCCAAAGTCGATATCTGAAATATGTGTACAAACAGCGTCTAAAAAGTGTCTATCATGCGAAACTACAATTACAGTATTGTCAAAATTTGCCAAGAAATTTTCTAACCACGAAATAGTTTCATAATCTAAATCATTGGTTGGCTCATCCATAATTAACACGTCTGGTTTTCCAAACAATGCTTGTGCTAAAAGGACTCTTACTTTCGCTTTACCATCTAAATCTCCCATCAAAGTATAATGCATATCATCTTTAATTCCTAATGATGATAATAAAGTTGCGGCTTCACTCTCAGCAGTCCAACCGCCCATTTCTTCAAATTTTTCTCCTAATTCACCTGCTTTAATACCATCTTCATCGTTAAAATCTGGTTTTGCATAAATTGCATCTAATTCTTTTTTCAAATCAAACAATGGTTTGTTACCCATCATTACGGTTTCTAATACAGGAAATTCATCAAAAGCAAAGTGATCTTGTGACAAAACAGACATTCTCTTTCCCGTTTCTAAATGTACTTGACCAGAAGTTGGATCCATTTTTCCTGATATAATCTTTAAAAACGTTGATTTCCCTGAACCATTTGCGCCTATTATACCATAACAATTTCCTTGAGTAAACTGTGTGTTTACCTCATCAAATAAGATTCTTTTTCCAAATTGTACTGATAGATTTGATACTGAAAGCATACTATTTTATGTATTTATAATTTTTTGCAAAAGTATTAAAAATAACAGACTTTTACGCTATCTAAAACAGATCAGATAAAAAAAATATTGTTATCTAATAAAATATCTAAAAGTGTTTTACTATTTGTCTTTTCATACTAGAATTAATTATAACTAACTGATAAAGTACTGAATGAATAGCACTGCCTTAAAAAAGATAGAAGAACATTTTTTTTTAACATCTGTTTAACACCATATAGATGCTTTAATCGTATTTTTGTGTAGTGTCTTAATACACATTTAGTAGATGAAAAATACCATTAGAATATTTCTTTTATCAATTGTTTTTATTAGTTGCAAGTCGGTTGATAAAAAAGCCGAACTGACCTATTTTGGTGGACAAATCATCAATCCAAAAAGCAATTTTATAACTTTAATGAAAGGAGATAAGGCTTTAGATACTATCTATCTTAACAAAAACAACACTTTTTCAACACGATTGGATTATATTAAGGAAGGATTGTATTCTTTTAAACACGGTCCTGAATATCAATATATTTATTTAGAACCAAAAGACAGTATAATTATACGATTAAACACTTGGGATTTTGACGAATCTTTGGTGTTTAGTGGAAAAGGTGCTGAAAAGAATAATTTTCTTTTATCAATATATATCCAAAATGAAAAAGAAAACAATACATTTTATCCGAACTACAATTTAAAACCTCAAGAATTTCTAAATAAAACTGCTACAATTGAGTCGTTAAATCAACATTTATATACTCAATTAACAGATACAGGCGTAGAATTAAGTTCGAAATTTAAAGAATTAGCAAAAGTTGCAGTAAGTTTTCCTATTTATTTGCGAAAGGAAATTTATCCTTATATGCACAAAAACAGATTTCAATTAGACTCATTACCTACATTACCTACAAACTACTATGATTTTAGAAAAAAAATAAATATCAACAACCAAGATTTAATTGATTTTGCTCCGTATCATAATTATGTAAACAACTATTTAAACAGTTTGGTTTATAACAAATGTGATGGTAAAGAAAATAAAACAGAGCGTATACTAAACACTATTGTTGCCAATATTACCGTTGAAGAATTAAAAAATAGATTGTTATACCAAGCCATTTATGGTGATTTTAGAAATAGCAGACATTCTTGCTGTATAAATGAAAATGCCTTAACTATTTTTAATAAAAATTGTACGGACAAAACTCTTTTAGACCAAATAAATTCATTAGCCGAAGATTGTGATAATAATAAAAACCAAAGTCCATTTAAAGATTTTGAAATTATAGCACGTGACAATACTATATCAACAATAAAAACTATTCTCAAAAACAAAAAGTCGGTAGTTTATTTTTGGTCTCCTGAAAAAATGAGTGCAGAAATGCTAATCAGACGTGTTGCTTATTTAAAAAACAAATATCCTTCTTTAAAATTTGTTGGTATCAATATGAAGCCTACAAAAAAAGGTTCTAAAACCAAGCAATTTTTAAACAATCAATACGTGCTATCAGATAAAAGTTTTGGAAACAAGTTAATTAAGAGTAAAGAACCTCGCACTATACTAATTGACAAAAACGGAATTGTAACCAATAGTTTTACTTATTTATCTTCTCCTTATTTTGAAAAACAATTATTCGAGTTAGAAAACAAATAATCGCTGTATTTTTGTACTATGCAATTTAAACTCGTTTCAAAATTCAAACCAACAGGAGATCAACCTGAAGCTATCAGGCAACTTACAGAAGGGTTGTTTGGAGGTGAAAAAAGTCAAGTATTACTTGGTGTAACTGGCTCTGGAAAAACCTTTACTGTTGCCAATGTAATTGAAAAAGTTGACAAACCAACACTTGTATTGGCGCATAACAAAACCTTAGCAGCACAATTATACCAAGAGTTTAAACAGTTTTTTCCAGAAAATGCTGTTGAATACTTTGTATCGTATTACGATTATTACCAACCTGAAGCATACATTCCAGTTTCAGGAACTTATATTGAGAAAGATTTATCAATAAATGAAGATATTGAACGGATGCGTTTGAGTACCTCTTCTGCCCTACTTTCAGGTCGTAGAGATGTATTAGTTGTTGCTTCTGTTTCTTGTTTATACGGTATTGGAAATCCTGTTGAGTTTAAAAAAAATGTCATCAATATAGAAAAAGATCAGGTTATTTCGCGTACAAAATTCTTACACACTTTAGTTCAAAGTCTTTATTCACGAACAGAAATGGACGTGAGTAGCGGAACATTTAAAGTAAAAGGAGATATTGTAACCGTTTTTCCATCGTATGGAGATTATGCGTATCGTATTCATTTTTTTGGCAATGAAATTGAAGAAATTGAAAGTTTTGATTTAGAAAATAATCAAGTAGTTGAAAAATTTGAACAACTCACAATTTATCCTGCTAATTTGTTTGTTACATCTCCAGAGATTTTGCAAAATGCTATTCACAAAATACAAGAAGACATGGTAAAACAGGTCGATTATTTTAAGGAAATAGGCAAACATTTAGAAGCAAAACGCTTAAAAGAGCGCACCGAATTTGACCTTGAAATGATACGAGAATTAGGCTACTGCTCAGGAATTGAAAATTATTCGCGTTATTTAGACGGTAGAGAACCTGGAACACGTCCTTTCTGCTTATTAGATTATTTTCCTGATGATTATTTGATGATTATTGATGAAAGTCATGTAACCATTCCGCAAACACACGCTATGTATGGAGGTGATAGAAGTAGAAAAGAAAACTTAGTAGAATACGGTTTTAGACTTCCTGCGGCAATGGATAATAGACCCTTAAAATTTGAAGAATTTGAAGAAATTCAAAACCAAACGATATATGTTAGTGCAACTCCTGCAGACTATGAACTTCAAAAAACAGAAGGCGTTTTTGTAGAGCAAGTTATTCGTCCTACAGGATTACTTGACCCAATTATTGACATACGTCCTAGTTTAAATCAAATTGATGATTTAATTGAAGAAATTCAAGTTCGAGTTGATAAAGACGAACGAACTTTAGTTACAACACTTACCAAACGAATGGCTGAAGAATTAACCAAATACTTAAGTCGTATTCAAATACGTTGTCGTTATATTCATTCTGATGTTGATACCTTAGAACGTGTAGAAATCATGCAAGATTTACGCAAAGGTTTGTTTGATGTATTGATTGGAGTCAATTTATTACGCGAAGGTTTAGACTTGCCTGAAGTGTCACTCGTTGCTATTTTAGATGCTGATAAAGAAGGTTTTTTGCGAAGCCATCGTTCACTTACACAAACCATTGGTAGAGCAGCAAGAAATGTAAACGGACGAGCAATTATGTATGCCGATAAAATCACCAAAAGTATGCAACTAACCATTGATGAAACGAACAGACGAAGAGAAAAACAGATTGCTTATAATACTGATAACAACATTACTCCTACTCAAATTAAGAAGTCTTTAGATGCTAATACGTTGATAAAAACAAATATTTCATCATTCCATTATGATAATTCAGCCACTAAAGCTGCCGAAGAATCACTCGAATATTTATCAAAACCTGAAATTGAAAAACGTATCAAAAACAAACGAAAAGTAATGGAAGAAGCTGCAAAATCACTTGATTTTTTAGTTGCTGCTCAATTGCGTGACGAAATAAAAATATTAAAAGAAAAGTTATAACTAATCATAGCGTTTATGAACGCCTAAACCAAAAACAACACCTATACCAACATAACTTCTTTTAGATAAATTTCCAACAATTTTAAAGCCGTAACTTCTACCAAATGCAGTTGAATTACCAATTGGAATTATACCATATAGCAACCCAAATCTTTGTTTTTCAGATTTAAACCACTTTATGTTTATTTCAAAAGGCACACCCAAATAATCTTCAGAACTTATAATTTCATCTCTTTCATACACTGAATAGTTCGCAGTAGATAAACCTGCCGAAAAACTATATGACATATCGTGTTCTATCCATCTTTTACCATACAAAAAAGCATATTCTTTTGATTTATTTACAACTACTGGAATTAAAATAAAAACAGTTTTCATTTCATTATTTTCTACATAACGCAATGAGAAAATTTTATTTTTATATTGATATGTAAACGATGCACCAAGCATAAATTTAACACCATCATTAAATTCTCTTGAAATTCCATAACTAATATCTCCATACAAAATAGGAGATTTATTTATAGTATCTTTTCTTCTTATTGAATCATTTTGAGAAAAAACAAAAAAAGTAATTAGATAAAATGTAAGTAA
The DNA here is from genome assembly GCA_947311835.1 of uncultured Lutibacter sp. Taxonomy (GTDB): domain Bacteria; phylum Bacteroidota; class Bacteroidia; order Flavobacteriales; family Flavobacteriaceae; genus Urechidicola. The sequence continues at coordinate 6,071 of CAMZLV010000182.1, forward strand.
AAGTAAATATTTATGCATACATATCATTTATATTCTTTTAGATACGTCGATTTATAAAAAGTTGCGTCAACTAACAAAAAAATCTGAGAAAGAAATTTTGCAATGGTTTAATTTCCCTTCTCAGATTGTAAATTATAGTACTAGAAACGATTCGTCTTAATTTCCTTTTTTATAATCTGCTAAAAATTTTGCTAAACCAATATCAGTTAAAGGGTGTTTTAATAAGCCTTTTATAGCACTTAATGGTCCTGTCATAACATCTGCACCAATTTTAGCACAATCCATAATATGCATAGTATGACGTACTGATGCTGCTAAAATTTGAGTATCAAAGCCGTAATTATCATAAATCAAACGTATTTCTGCAATCAATCCTAAACCATCTGTAGAAATATCATCTAATCTACCAATAAAAGGTGACATATAAGTTGCTCCTGCTTTTGCGGCTAATAATGCTTGTCCTGCAGAAAAAATTAAAGTCATATTTGTTTTTATTCCTTTATCTGAAAAGTATTTACATGCTTTTACACCATCAGCAATCATTGGTAATTTTACAACTATTTGAGGGTTTAAAGCTGCTAATGCCTCACCTTCTTTAACCATTCCTTCAAAATCTGTAGAAATAACTTCAGCCGAAACATCGCCATCTACCAATTCGCAAATATCTTTATAATGTTGTAAAATATTTTCAGCGCCAGTAATACCTTCTTTTGCCATCAACGATGGATTGGTAGTTACTCCGTCTAAAATACCCATTGCTTGGGCTTCTTTAATTTGCTCTAAATTTGCAGTGTCTATAAAAAACTTCATATGTTTTATTGTGTTTATCGTTTAATTCTTGCGCAAAAATAGTTATTATCATTCTATTATAGAATGTTTAACTAATAAGTTTTAATAACCCATCGCTATATTTATATTAATATTATAAAATTAACTGAAATTAATCTTTATACTCACCATAAAAACCTTCTCCTTTTAACTCTGCAATTTCTTCTTTGGTAAAGTATTTTTCAATCTGAATCATCAAATATGGTTTTCTTTTTCGTCTATAAGCATAACTAAAATCGTCACCCATTATTCGTGTGCATTGCAGCCATTTTCCTTCAGGATTTCTTTCTTTGTCGTATCTGAATTTTTTCCAATACATAACACGTTGTGCATCTTTCATTGGATATCTCCATACTCTTCTATCTCCAAATTTTTGTTTCCATAACTTATTAATTTCATCAATATGCTCTTGTTCCATCAAATCTTTTTTTGGTAGAACTCGTTTGTAAAATGCAGTTATAAATCGTGGTTTATCCTCTTTGTTAGCCTTTTTTAACTTATTTATAAATCGTTGTGCATATAAATTTGGTGTTCTCTTAAATTCATCATAATCAAAACCAACCTTTTTTATTCTGGTCATCAATTTTTTATTCCCTTGAGAATCAACCAGAAAAGTGCCTAAATTTTTACCCTTATATTTAAATCGATGATTAAATTGAATTTTAACACTTTCATCATTTAAGCACTCTTTTAACAGTTTTAACCATTCTTTATATTTTTGCTCTCTAATGCTATTCTTTTTGGCTTTTTTATAATCAAACCCAATTTCTTTTAATTTTTCTACTATTTCAGGTCTATCTCTAACTCTTCTTAAATAACCTCCAAGATTTTCTCCTTTATAAACAAATCGATGGTTTGGTCTAATTTTAACGCCTTCTTC
>CAMZLV010000183.1 GCA_947311835.1 uncultured Lutibacter sp.
AAATAAGTATGAAAATATTGATGATTTTCATGAGTTTATAAGAAAGAAAACGTACATGCTTGCTAATCCATTTGATAAAAAATCAAAGATATCAGAAGCAGCATCAGCATTAAAATTCCCAAAAGAACCTGAAAAAATTGTTTCTCAACGTAATGTTGACAAAATTATTGACGAAGTAAATCTATTACGTAAGAATGGAGATAGAATGATGGAAAGTAAAAGTTACGAAGTATTTTTTGCAAGTGCTGATAAAATACCAAACTTACTTCAAGAAATTGGACGTTTACGAGAAATAACGTTTCGAGATGTTGGTGAAGGAACTAATAAATCAACTGATTTAGATCGTTTTGACCATCATTACCATCACTTATTTTTATGGGATGCAACCAAAAATAAATTGGTTGGTGCGTATAGAATGGGACTTGGAATAGATATCTACAAAAAATATGGTATAGAAGGTTTTTATGTGCAAACCTTATTTAGATTTGAGCCTGAAATGTACGGTATGATGAGTAAAACGATTGATATTGGAAGGGCTTTTATTGTTAAAGAATATCAACAAAAACCGATGCCTTTATTTTTCTTATGGAAAGGGATTGTACACGTCACTCTAAGATATCCTGAGCATAAGTATTTAACAGGAGGAGTGAGTATTTCTAATCAGTTTTCAAATTTCTCTAAATCGTTGATGATTGAATTTATGAAATCACATTATTACGACCCTTATATTGCACAATATATTCATCCTAAAAAAGAATACAAAGTAAAATTAAAAGATGCTGATAAAGATTTTATTTTTGATGCAACTCAAGCAGATTTAAACAAATTTGATAAAGTTATTGACGAATTAGAACCTGGAAATCTTAGAATGCCAGTTTTGATTAAAAAATACATTAAACAAAACGCAAAATTAGTAGCGTTTAATGTAGATCCAAAATTTAATAACGCCATTGATGGACTTATTTTTATGCGCATTGCTGACATACCTGAAAGCACTGTAAAACCTGTTATGGAAGAGTTTCAAGCAGAGTTAGAGCGCAAAGCGAATGAAGAAATCCCATCTTCAAATTAGCAACATTCACTCTTCTTAGTATTGCATAATACTGTAATTTTTTTATTGATTTTTGGCGGCTCACAAGAATCTTTAGCCTTGCAAGTTGTTTTTTCAACTGCCAATTTTATAATTAGATTATTAGTTTCTATTTTATAATCAGCAACAAAAAGTTGTGCCGTGTGAAACACATCATTCCCAAATTCAAATTTTACTTCTGTATCAAGCGAAAAAGGTTTGATAGAAGCTACCTTTTCTAAAATAGAAAGCGCTTTTAAGACCGTCATAAATTCATTTTTATCATATTTATTGGCGCTTTCCACAAGTTGAATGATCGTTTCTTTCCAACTATCAGTATTTGCTCCACAATCTACAGATTCAATTGAGATGTGCTTTACTTCTGTAATATGATAATTTGGTTTAATTATTTTATTTGGTGAATATTCAAATAGAAGTGATTTGTTTTCGTTGCTTTTTAATAGGTTAAAAAATTCTTTTGTGTTCATAATTTTTGATTTTATTATTGTAATATTACGATATTGTATTTTAAATTTTTTTAACAGCAATTATTGTTGGTTTGACTAAAAAAGGAATTAAAAATAGTTTGAAATTGTAAGAGTCTTTTTGTGTTAATGCAATAACAAAGACTTTTGCCTTTAAAATTACCTTTCAGCAAACCTGCTTTATTAATTACTTGTAAATGTTGAGATATTGTAGGTTGTGATAGACCAATTTCATCAACTAAATCACCACAAATGCAGTCTTTATGATTGCTAATATATTCTAATATAGCCACACGTGCAGGATGTGCAAATACTTTTGCCACTTGAGCGATGTCAATTGCTTTTTGCGAATGAATATTTATTTTTGATGCGCCCATAATAGCAGTATTTTTATTGGTTTTAATAGAATAAAAACTAAATAGTTTTGATAGAGATTCACATTTATTTAATCTTTTATCAAACAGTTCTTTTATACTGAAAAATTATGCATACGTATTTCTGTATTTTTTATTTACAGTTTAGTAATATTGCAATATTACAATAATATATTTAATTAAAAAACCCAATCACATTGTATTTGGGTTTTAACTTCTCTTTAGAACCAACCTTTTTTATTGTTTTGGTAAGTTTCGATAAATTCTTCATCAGATTTTGTAAGATATATAATACCTTCTATTAAACCGATTAAACTTAAAGCACCGCAACTAATAAGCGTTAAAACAATTTGAATAATTCCTTCTTTAGTGTAACCTAAAACGAATTTGTGCACTCCAAAACCGCCTAAAATGATTGCTAAAACTCCTGCCATCACTTTTTTATTTTCTTGGCTTGTATTGTTAGTTGATTGTTGTACTTCTTCCATTTTTTTATTTTTAATTTGTTAGTATTTACAAATTTAATTAAAAGTTTCGTTTTTAGTGTATAAAGTTCGTTTTAATTTATGCTAAGGTTGTAATTCAAACAAATTCTTGTTTAATCTTATCAACAATTGTCTGAGCTAATTTAATCTTCGATTCTACTGTCCATCCAGCAACATGAGGAGAAAGCAACACATTTTTTGCATTTATTAAATGCTCAAAAGCAGTAGGTAATTCGTCATTTTCAAATAGGTTTTCAAATGATCCTTTTTCATATTCTAATACATCTAAACCTGCTCCTAAAATTTTTCCACTTTGTAATGCATTCACCAAATCATTTGTAACAACTGCCGTACCACGCGCAGTGTTTAACAACCAAAATTGCTTTTCAAAACCGTTAATTAATTGACTATTTACCATATTATGAGATAATTTGTTAAATGGCGTATGTAAACTTAATACATCTGTTTTTTGTTGCAATTCTGCTAGTGATACTTGTTTGCAATTTTCATCACCTATACCTTCTTTTATATCGTAGCAAAACACCTCAACGTCAAATCCTTTTAGTTTTTTAGCGAATGCTTTACCCATATTTCCGTAGCCAATAATACCAACAGTTTTACCGTCTAATTCAATCCCACGATTTTCTTCTCTTAACCATTTTCCTTGTCCAATTTCACTATCAGCCTTCGTCATTTTGTTAAAAAGTGACAAGAGCATTCCTAAGGTATGTTCGCCAACTGCATTGCGATTACCTTCTGGCGCAGAAATTAGTTTAATTCCTTTTTGTAGTGCATAATCACAATCTATACTCTCAAGACCTGCGCCAACTCGTGCGATAAATTGTAAATTATTTGCGGCATCAATAAATCGTTTGTCAATTTTAAATCTACTTCTTATTACAATGCCGTTATAGTTATGTATTTTATTTTCAATTTCAGATTTTGAAGACGTATAATCTTCATCATTTACGAAACCTAATTCATTGAGTTTATTTAATAGAAGTGGATGATTACTATCTATATGAAGAATTTTCATTTTAAATGATAATTAAACTTTAATATTGTTCCGATTCATTAGGGAAATCTTGACTTTTTACATCATCAATATAACTTTTAAAAGCATTACCCATTTCATCATATAAATTTAGATATCTACGTAAAAAACGAGGGTTAAATTCATGAGTCATACCAAGCATATCATGCGTTACAAGTACTTGACCATCAACACCATTTCCTGCACCTATTCCAATTACAGGAATTGAGATACTTTCGGCAACTTCTTGTGCTAATTTTGCTGGAACTTTTTCTAAAACCAACGCAAAACAACCAAGTTTTTCTAATAGCAATGCATCTTTTTTAAGTTTTTTAGCTTCTTCTTCTTCTTTAGCACGTACGGTATATGTTCCAAATTTGTAGATAGATTGAGGTGTTAAACCAAGATGTCCCATTACTGGAATTCCTGCATTTAAAATTCTTTTTATAGATTCTTTTACTTCTTTTCCTCCTTCTAATTTTATTGAATGCGCACCACTTTCTTTCATTATTCTAATTGCTGATCGTAAGGCTTCTTTTGCGTCAGATTGATAACTTCCAAAGGGTAAATCTACTACAACCAAACATCTGTTTATTGCTCTGATTACCGAACTTGCATGATAAATCATTTGATCTAAAGTAATAGGCACAGTTGTTTCGTGTCCTGCCATTACATTTGATGCAGAATCTCCAACCAAAATCACATCTATTCCTGCATGATCTACAATTTTGGCCATTGTATAATCATAAGCAGTTAGCATAGAAATTTTTTCGCCATTACGTTTCATATCAACGAGTGATTTTACTGTGATACGTTTATATTCTTTTTTTGCTACTGACATTCATTTATATTTTAGTTTGTAAAAATAGTGAAAATTTGATTGTTATGTTTTTATACGATATCAAATTTATTCATAATAATTGAAATCAAAATTAAACGAATTAGTAGTCGGTTTTTATTACTTTTGAATTCTAATTTAATTATTTTATGGATTTTTTGCCTGAAAAAATAGATGATTATGCAGTTAATCACTCACAAGACGAACCTGAATTGTTACAAGAACTTAGTCGTGAAACTTGGCAAAAAGTTTTGATACCAAGGATGTTAAGTGGTCATTTTCAAGGAAGAGTTCTGGCTATGATTTCAAAATTAGTTAATCCTAAAAACATCCTTGAAATAGGAACTTATACAGGATATTCTGCACTTTGCTTGGCTGAAGGAATGCAAAATAATGGTTCATTACACACAATTGATAAAAACGAAGAGTTATTTGATTTACAACGCAAATATTTTAATAAATCTGTTTATACAAATCAGATAAAACAGCATGTTGGACAAGCGTTGGATATTATTCCAACAATTGATGTTATGTTTGATTTGGTTTTTATTGATGCTGATAAATGTAATTATTCTAACTATTTTCATGCGATTATTAATAAAATGAATAAAGGAGGCGTAATTATTTCGGACAATGTATTATGGAGCGGTAAAGTTGTTGAAAAAGTAGCGCCTAAGGATAAAGATACGCCTGCGCTTATTGCGTATAACAAACTTTTAAAAGAAGATTCTCGCATTGAAACGGTTCTACTTCCAATAAGAGATGGTTTAACAATAAGTCGTGTAAAATAATTTTTATAAACAACTTGATATTACTTTGTTTCTAGCCTTTTTTTTATCAAAACATAAAGTAATCTCGCTATAATAAATCCTAAAAGCAATCCTAAAAAAACATCTATTGGATAGTGAACGGCTAAGTATAATCTACTATAGGCAAAAAGTAGCGGAAATAGAAAAATTAAAAAGAGGTATTTATAATGCTGTTTTAATGCTAAGTATATAAATGTTGCGATTGCTGCAGATACCATTGAGTGTCCTGAAATAAAACTAAAGCCATCAGTGTCTATTATTTTTCTTATTAGCGTATTGATGGTTGGGTCGTGAATTGGTCGTAAACGTTCAAAACTTGTTTTGATAAGTTGCATAAGCCCTAAAGAAACTAATACGGCTAAAGAGGTATAAAGGAGTATTGCAATTGATTTTTTGAATTTAAAAACGCGAAATCCTAAATAAAACAGGAAAAAGAATAACGGAATCCAGTGTAAAGGGTTTGTAATGAATATCCAAAAAGAGTCCCATTTTTCGTTTCCTAATTGGTTTAAAAAGACGAGTAATTGTTGGTCTAAATCAATAGTTTTATTTATAATTTCATTCATTAAAAAGTACGTTTTATAGGACCTGTTATGTCATCTATATCGTCTTTTACTTGATTTATTTCTTTAGTAATATCTTTAGTGAAATCTGTATCTAAACCGTGATTTTCAGCACTTGTTTTTATTTCTCTTTTGATGTCATTTGTAGCATCTTTTACCTGACGAATGGTTTTGCCTAAACCTCTTGCTATTTCAGGGATTTTATCTGCGCCAAACAACATAACAACTATCAATAGAACCACAAAAATTTCTGGTCCGCTAATAAATAAAAAAGGTATAAGTGTAAACATAATTACAAAGATAGTCAAAAAACCTTATGTGATAATGTAAGTGTTGAAAAATTAAAAAGTGGATGTCTAAAAAGTATTTATTTTGTCATTTTGAGCGCAGTCGAAAAATCTTAATAAATGAAACTAAATTAATTATCATTTTTAAAAATTCTTCATTTTATTCAGAATGACACTTTTTAGACAACCACTTTTTGATTAGTGCATTTGTCTTTTATTTAGAAGCGTGTGCTTCTAATAAATCAATAGTTGCTTTTATTAAATCTTCTGTTTCTAACAAAATGCTAAAATAAAGCGTAGTGTTTTTTGGACTTGATTCTGTTGTTCTTGTTCGTTCTACTTGCTTTTGTGCATATGAAGAAACTGTTTTTAGCAACTCTTGTTTTTCTTCAAGTATAGGTGAAATTTTATCAAAGTCACGTAGTTCAAAAATTGAACGAATTTTTGCAAATAAGTTTTTTAAGTTTTTGCTTATTTCTTTTAATTCTTTCGCTTGGCTCTTTTTTAACCCTTTGTGATTGTTGTTTATATGCTTGTGACTTATTTTTGAAATAAGAGCAACGGATTGTGCAATATCTTGTAAATCACCAACAACTTTAATATAAAAAGTACTAGCACTTACTGAAGTTTCATCCAAATTTTTAATAAAATAGAAGATGTTGTTTTGTAAATCTTCAATCTCTGATTCTAATTTTACTACTGCTTTTTTGTTCTTTTTTAGTTCAGGTAAATCTTGATTAATTAAATTATTAATTGTGTTTTCATATATTTTACTTGTTCTTTTTAAAACTTTAGAGATGTTATCAGCACTTTCTTCAATAACGCCTTGTACTGATTTACTTTCAGTTCTTTTTAAACTGTCTTCAGCTTTGGTTTCTTTTGATTTTTTAATGTGATTTAAAGAGTTTCTAACCAATAAGAAAACTGCAAGTAATAATAAAATAGGAATTACTACTTCTTTATTCCAGTTGATTAAATATGCTGCAATTCCTGCTGCAATAAATGCTGTAATTGCTGTTCCAAACCAACCGCCAATAACGTTTAGTACTCCTGCAACTCTATACACTGCGCTTTCACTTCCCCAAGCTCTATCAGCCAACGATGTACCCATAGCAACCATAAATGTAACATATGTAGTTGATAATGGTAAATGGTATGACGTAGCAATTGAAATTAAGATTCCTGCAACCATAAGGTTTACTGCTGCACGAACCATATCAAAAGCAGGTAATTCATGTGTTTTACCTTGTGTTAACTGAATAACAGGTTTTTCAAATTGTTTTTCAATTTTGTCATGAAATGATTTAGGTGTGATGATTGTCGTGTATTTCGAAATCATCATTGCACCTCTTACAAGTCCTCTTGATAAAAAATTAGGTTGAAAACGTTCTTTCGTTTCACCTTGACTTGCTAAATCTATAGAGGTTTTTAATACATTTCTTGATTTACTAGAAAACCACAGGGTAAGAATCATAACAAAGGCAGCAATTAATAACAATAATGTTGGAGTTGGTACTTTTTTACCTAAAACATCCATCGTAAATTCGGTAGCACCTAAACCATTTACATTTATTAATGGATCAACAAACGCTTGGAATGATTGCCATGCAGCAATCGGAACTCCAATAAAGTTTACTAAATCGTTACCTGCAAATGCGAGTGCTAAAGCAAAAGTACCGACAAGAATTATAATTTTATAAATATTAACTTTAAAGAAGTTTACAAGTATATATGATAATAAAGACCAAATTACAAAACTTACCGCAACAATTGGCAATACGTTTGCTTCAAGATAATCTTTAATGGTTTCTCCTCCTAAAAAGGCTAAATGTTCTTTTGCTATATCTGCGCCTTTTATACCTTTCATCAAAATAAAATAAACCATAGCTGTTAAAGCAACTCCTCCAAAAAGACCTGCAACCCATTTTGCTTTCTTTTCAAAGTTAAAAGATAAAAGAATACGTGTAATATATTGTACAAATGCTCCAACTGAAAAAGCAACAACTACCGAAAGTAAAATTCCGAAAATTATAATTTGTGCTTTTTCTGTATTTATATAGTTGGTTACTTCAGAAAAATCTCCTCCTTTAGAAGCGATGGTTATTAATGCTATAACTACAGCTGCTCCTAATAGTTCAAATACGATTGAAACTGTTGTGGATGTTGGCATTCCAAGCGTGTTGAAAAAGTCGAGCAGTAAAATATCGGTAATCATAACTGCCATAAAAATAATCATGATATTATCAAAGGTAAACATTCCTGGATTGAATATTCCTTTACGTGCAACTTCCATCATTCCGCTAGAAAAAATAGCTCCAAACCCAATTCCTAAACTTGCAATTATCATAATAGTTTTAAACGTTACGGCTTTTGAGCCGATAGCTGAATTTAAAAAATTTACGGCATCATTACTGACACCAACAATTAAATCTGCAATTGCAAGAACTGCAAGAGCAATAATCATCCATAAGTAAGTGTTTTCCATTAAAAAAAAATTAGGAAGTAAATATATGATGTTATTTTATTAGTAAGGTTATTTTAATGTTATTATTTCTCTTGTTTTATCTGACGTTCTAACGTTATTATTGTTATATGGCTGACAATAAGTACGCCTAAATACAGTCAACGAATCTCCAATGTTAAGAAATTGTTAAGAAATTGTTGGTAAATTGTAAATAATCATTTACATTTGTAATATAATTAAAAATATTTTATTATGAATAAGTTAATAATACTAATAGCAGTAATGTTTTTTTACGTAGGTGGATTTGCACAAACAAACAAAAATAAAACATATAAAAAACAAGGTGATTTAGTTTCTGTAACTAGTTATTTTGAAAATGGACAAATTAAAGAACAGGGTTTTTATAAGAACAAAAAATTACACGGAGAGTGGAGTAGGTATGATGAAAATGGTAAAAGAATTGTACATGCCTATTATAGTAATGGACTCAAAACTGGTGTGTGGAAATTTATAACCAATGGTGTTATATCAAAAGTCAACTATTCAAACAACAAAATCTCGAATGTTAATTATAATCCTACAAAATTTAAAGTGGCATTACAGTAGATTTAAAGCAATAAAAAAGAGCAACATAAAGTTGCTCTTTTTAAAATTTAACTAATTCAAATTTAACTAAAAGGGTTTAACCATCTAATTTACTGTCCAACCTGCTCCCCAAGTTGTATAATCTGTACCTGTACCATTTCCATCACCTGAGATTAGGTCAGATTCTGAAAAAGTAAATAAAGTATCGTTTTTTAATTTTAATATTACATCGCTAAAGGTGATGTCAATAACATTAGTTTCATCTGCTACAACTCCTTCACCTGTAGGGTTAGTTGTAGTGTCTCCATCCATATCAAAACCTTCATCAAAACCTTCAATGTAAGCGTTGTTAATTGTTACTCTTGTACCTGCTCTAAGTCTTACCGCTTCATTTCCTGTACCAGATCCATTACCAATTATAGTGACGTTTGTAATTGTTGGGTGTGACCAAAATATAGGGTTAGAATTATTTCCTATATCAGTATTATAACCATCAGCCTCAATTCCTTTATCGTGCTCTGGTCCATGCTCAACATAGGCCTCTGTAATTGTTCCGCTATATCCTTCTGTCCAGTCGATTGAATCATCTTGAGCGTTAATAACTGATAAATAACTTACATTAACTGTTCCTCCAAAAAATTCAACACCATCATCTAAGCCTTCAAACATTTGAATATGGTCAACGTTAGTACCGTTACCTACACCATAAAAAGAAAATCCATTATTTTCTGATTGTCCATCTGCTTTACCTCCAGAATATTGTACACGTACATAACTTAGTGATCCTGAATTGTCATCAATAATTTCTCCTCCATACGGCAAACTACCAATTTCAGAAGTGGCAGTTGATGTGCCTCCTGTAACAGAGTTAATAGGTGCTTTTCCTAATAAAATTAGCCCTCCCCAATCTCCTGCTGCTGGAGTGGTAGAGTTAGACGTAAATATAATTGGATTATTTGCATCTCCATTTGCAATTATTTTTGCTCCTTGAGCAATTGCAACATACACATCAGAACCTGCAGCTAAGGCTTCAATAGTCATTCCTGCAGGTATTGTTAATGTAGTTCCTGAAGCCATAATCATAGGTCCGTTAACTATATAAGTGTTTGTGTCAATTAAAGTTAAATCTTCAACATACGTACCTGATAAATAAATTACTCCTTGGTTGTTAGTTTGATCTACAATGCCGTTATAATTGATAATAATGTCTGATGTTTGATCTTCAGCACACGATGCGAAAATCATTAAAATTATACTTAATAATAAAAGTGTTTTTTTCATTTGTTTAAAATTTATGGTTTGTTATTAAAATTTGTATTTATAGGTTATCCCAACATTCATCCCTTTTTTATATGAACTAAGGATAATGTTTTCTTGATTGTTTAATTCTCTAGTTATTTCTGTGTTAGGGTTTAAAAGGTTTTTTATGTAAAAGTTTAATTCTGATTTATCACTAATTTTGTTTTTAGAAACAAAATCTAACGTTGGAACTCCTTTTTCGATTTTATTACCTAACGATCCCGAACCTAAGGCGTATACTCTGTCAGAAAAATAATTTCCAATTATATTAACGCTCGAATTTATTTTTGATGATAAATTAAAATTATACCTTACATCGGCATTTAAAATAAAAGGAGAAGCTCCTTGCAACTGGTCTGTTTTTTTATCAAAACTAACACTATATGTTCCGCTTATTTGATTATATAAATCTTGTTCGGTATGCATATAAGACGCATTGAAACCAATAGTTAATTTTTCGTTTTCTTCACTATCATATAATAAATGTTTTCTTAATTCGACTTCAACACCATAAATAGTTGCTTTTTCACCCGTTCTAAAATAAATTTGAGTTCCAGTAGCATCATTGGCAACAACTAAATTAATAGGGTTTTTAATTTGTTTTGCAAAACCCGACAATGAAAAAACTTGTCCTTTTTCTAAAAACCATTCGTATTTTAAATCAACATTTAAAATATCCGAATAAGAAACATCCTCAACATTAGTGTAATTAACACCTACTTGACGTCCTAATAAGTCTGGATTTCCTCTGTTTCTTTCTGTAACACCTTCGTAAGTAAAAGGTGCCATTTCTTTAAATTCAGGAGTTGAAACTGTTTTGCTTACTGAAAATCGTAAATTTTGATTGTCATCTAAGGCATATTTCATATTAATACTTGGCAGATAAAAAGCCTCTATAACTTTAACAGAATCTGGATTGTTCACAAGGTTTATAACATCATAATTTATTTTTTGCATAAATGATTCGGCTCTAATTCCAGGTACTATTAGCCATTTGTCATTAAGGTTTATTTCTACGGATACATAACCTCCATTTACTTCTAAACTACCAGTATACGTGTTTTCCATTTTACCTGGGAAATTTGTTGGACCTATACCGTTTTGAGGGTCTAACGCTCTAAAAACATCTGTTTGAATAAGACCGTCAACTACGTTTTGAGTATTAAAAATAGGATTCAATTTATTTACATCAGTAATAATTAAAGAACTGTCAAAATTTTTATAACCATATCTAATATTTTCAAAATCTCTTGTTTTATACCTTCCATTATAACCAATGTTTAATTTGGTGTAGTCAGAAAACTTATAAGATAATTTTATACGACTGTTTAACTCGTTATCAGTCATTTTTTGAAAATAACGTTGATTATCAAATGAATTGTTTGTTAAAAAAACAGGATGTGTATTAGGATCATCATCTAGAGCGTAGAAATAATCTTCAATAGAGATTCTTTTTCTATCAGGTTCATAAGACAATACATTATTATACCCTATTCCCCAATCTAATTTAATGTTATCACTCAATTGATGAATCCCCAAAAGTTGGTTAACAAAAATCATGTCTTGATTAAATTGAATGTTCATCTGATAGAACCCTCTATTAGTATCAACAGTAGATCGTGAATCACGTAAATAACCATTTCCTTTTGTACCGTAATAACCAACCTCATCATTTGATGTGTTTGAAAATAATGAATTATATTTCAATGTGTGATTACCGTTTATTTTATAAATTGCACTCCCTAATAAGGTAGTGTTTGTACCGTAACTGTATTTTTCAACATTTGGAAAACGCTTATTATAAGCATTACCGTAGTCCACTTCACTACCTTCTTTAAAAGTATAATTATTTTTAAAAGATCCAGATATAAATAAACTTAATTTAGAGTTTTCACTAAAACTAAATGATTTTCCTAGAGTCCCACTTAAGTTAAAGTTTAATGGAGTTCCGGCATCAACAGGGTCTACACCGTGAGATAAAATTACAGCATAAGGGTTGTGATTGTAGCGGTTATAAAACCCGAAGGAGCCAGTACCCTCACTCTTTACAAATTTATTTTGAGTAATAGCATTTGTGTTAAAACCAGTTCCTACAGCCACTTTTAAAAGACTTGTGCCTGTAAAACTTTTAGATGTAATATTAACATTTCCAGCAGAAAAGTCAGCATAAAAATGAGGTGAATATGATTTGCTTACCGACACGTTTTCAATAATATTGGTAGTAAATAAATTTAAATCTATATTTTTTTTATTAATATCATTAGAAGGTAGGGGTAATTTATTAAAAGTTGTGTTTAAATAACGGTCACTCAGACCACGAACATAAACATTATTAGACCCTTCTTCTTTTGATATTCCTGATATTTTTGAAACAGCACCTGCTACGTTACTTACACTTTTTTGTGACAATTCCTCTGCGCCAATAGAGGTTTTTAATTCAACTGCTTTTTTTTGTTCTCCTAATAGTGACTCAAAAGATTCTTTTTTTGAAGAAACAACAATTTTAACTTCATCAAGTGCTACACCTTCACTAGCAGATAAAACAACATCTTCAATAGTTGTTATTTCTCCTGAATTAACTATAATGTTTTTAATTTCAATATCTTGATAGCCTATAAAACTTAAGGTTAAATTATAAACTCCAGGCTCAATAGTTAGGTTAAAAAACCCATCAAAATCAGTAGTTGAGCCAGTTTCAGTACCTTTAACAAGCACATTTACAAACGGTAAGGGATCATTATTAGTTTCTTTATCCAATACTTTACCTGTAATTATTCCTTTTTCTTGTGAATATGATAGTACAGAAAGTAATAAAAACAGGGTTAAAATAATATTTTTTAATTTTATCATAATTGTTCTAATTTTACCTTGCAAATAACAACGATAGATGTAACCTTAATGTAAAGTAATGTTTAATTAAATATTATTAAAAAGTATCTTTAATGTTAAATATTGTTTTTTATTAAATTAAGTATCTTGCGAAGTATTAAAACACATTTTATGAATTGGGAACAATTACTTTCTTTAAAAAGATTTGGCGATACCGCAAAAAGATTACGAAAAGATCAAGATGAAACACGTTTGGGTTTTGAAGTTGATTATGATAGAATTATTTTTTCTGATAATTTTAGAAGCCTTCAAGATAAAACACAAGTCGTACCACTTTCAAAAACTGATTTTGTACACACACGATTAACACATAGTTTAGAGGTGAGTGTTGTTGCGCGTTCACTCGGAAGAATTGTTGGGAAACAACTTATTGATAAATATCCAGAATTAAAAGAAAAAGGCTATCAAGCCAATGATTTTGGTGCTATAGTTGCTGCTGCTGCTTTATCTCATGATATTGGAAACCCTCCTTTTGGACATTCAGGTGAAAAAGCAATTGGCGAGTATTTTAAAACAGGAAACGGTCAACAATACAAAAGTCAATTAACCGCTAAACAATGGCAAGATTTAATTGATTTTGAAGGAAATGCGAATGGATTTAAAATTTTGACAGAAAGTAGAGATGGAGTTGAAGGAGGCTTACGACTTTCATATGCTACTTTAGGCGCGTTTATGAAATACCCAAAAGAATCGTTGCCAAAAAAACTGACAAATCATATTGTAGATAAAAAATATGGTGTTTTTCAATCAGAAATTGACGCTTTTAAAGATGTGGCGAAAGAATTAGGTTTGTCTAAACTTAGAAATGATGATCATTTAGCCTTTAATCGCCATCCTTTGGCGTTTTTGGTGGAGGCTGCTGATGATATTTGTTATACGATTATTGATTTTGAAGATGGTATCAATCTTGGCTTAATTGACGAGTCTTATGCTTTAGAATATCTTATTAATTTGGTAAGAAATACCATTAATTCAGAAAAATATCATCAGTTAAAAACAAAAAAAGATCGATTAAGTTATTTAAGAGCATTAGCAATTGGTAATTTGATAAATGAGGCTGTTGATGTATTTATAGCTAATGAAAAAGCAATTTTAAATGGGGAATTTCACGTTTCGCTGCTTGATAAGTGTAAGTACGAAGCACAAATTAATGATATCATAAAAATAAGTGTAGATAAAATCTATAAAAGTAAAGAAGTCATTGAAAAAGAAGTTGCAGGATATAAAATCATCTCAGATTTATTAGATGTCTTTATTAATGCAATTAACAATTCATATACCAATACAGCATCAAATTATGACAAATTAATTCTACAATTATTGCCTGAAAAATTTCAAAAAATAGATGGTAATTTATACGATAGAATTTTTAGTGCGTGCAGTTTTGTTTCTACCATATCAGATGGTTATGCAATACTGATTCATAAAAAAATTAAAGGTGAAGTAGCATAAGATTTAACGTTTTTTTTTAGGAATTTATCTGTTAATCACTATATTTGTAGGACAAACAAAATTTAGAGATAATGAAACAAAAATTACTTGTAGTCTTTAGCGCTATAACTTTAATAGTTTTAGGGCTATTTTTAAACACAAAATTTAAAAGTGTTGACAAGATGGATGAGTTAAGAGCGCAACATGTTGCATACTTAAATAACAGTCCGTTTAAAGAAACACTTCAACTTTCAAAAAAAGAAAGAAAAGCCAAAGGAATTCCTCCAAACAAATATATGGAAGAACAATGGGAATTAACAATGGATCCTAATGATGGGCAACCACATCCTGAACGATTATTTGACCTTCAAGAAAGATTAAAATCAAGTAGAGTTCCAGGTGAAAACACAAACGATTGGACAGAAAGAGGTCCTGATAATGTAGGAGGAAGAACAAGAGCAATTATGTTTGATCCTAATGACTCAACAAACAAACGTGTTTTTGCAGGTGGAGTAAGTGGAGGTTTATGGGTAAATAATGACATTACTAATGCTAATTCAGCATGGTCGTTAGTAGATATGCCTCAAAACTTAGCAGTAAGTTGTATTACATACGATCCTAATGATTCAAATATATTTTACGTTGGAACAGGAGAATCATATGTGCAAGGTGCTGTAAATGGAAACGGTCTATGGAAATCAACAGATGCTGGACAAACATGGACAAAAGTATTTGGAGGTGTATCAGGAGCAACTACATTTGAATCAAATGCAACTTTAACAGTTAACACTCCTGCTGGAATATCAGGCGACTACGCGGCTATTTTAGCAACTGCTTTTGGAACAGGTCTTACAACACCTGTTACAGGAAATTTAGTGTTAGTTGATGATGGTTCAGGAACTCCAGATGATGGATGTCAAACATTAGTTAATGGTGCTGATATTAGTGGAAATATTGCAGTAGTTAGAAGAGGAGATTGTAATTTCACTCTAAAAGTTCAAAATGCTGAAATTGCAGGAGCAATTGCAGTTGTTGTTGTTAATAATGTTTCAGGGCCACCAATTCCAATGGGAGCAGGAACATCACCTCCAACAATAAATATTCCTTCTATAATGGTTTCAATCAATGATGGGAATACGATTATTGCAGAATTATCAAACGGTGTTAATGCTACAATGCAATTGTCAGGATCGCCATATACAGGTAGTTTTGTAGTTCCAGGTGTGCAACATATTAATGATGTGATTGTTAGAAATAACGGTGGATCTTCTGAAATATATGTAGCGGCAGGAGAAACTTTTTATGGAGATTCAACTCCTTCAGCAACTCTAGGAGGTATTGATTACGGTTTATATAAATCGCTAGATAATGGAGCAACTTGGACAAAATTAACGCTTCCAAACACACCTCAAGGAGATGCGTTTGAACCAAATGATATTGAAATTGCTGCAGATAATAAAATTTGGGTAGGAACAACAGGAAACATATATGGTAATGGTGGAGGAACTATTCTTTCTTCTCCTGACGGAGTAACATTTACTGTTAGAAGAACTGTCACTAATGGTAGAAGAACACAAATTGCAGTTTCAGGAACTAATTCAGGGACGATATATTCATTAACACAGGTTAGAACTGTAAATGCTGCAGGAACTGATTTGATTGCCCCTTTTGTGGCTTTAGAAAAAACTACAACTGAATTTGGGAGAACATCTTTTATGCAAAAACCAAATGATGCCGATGCTGATATTTCAGCTGATGATTTTACTCGTAACCAAGCGTTTTATGATTTAACGCTTGAAGTAGATCCTACTGATGATACCGTATTATATGTTGGAGGAATTGATTTGTTTAAAACAACAGATACTGGAGTAAATTGGTCACAATTATCACATTGGTATGGAGGATATGGTTTTCAAGAAGTTCATTCAGATCAACATGCTATTGCATTTGCTAATAATTCAACTTCAACGATGCTTTTTAGTAATGATGGAGGTGTTTACTATTCTAATAATGGAGGCACTACTATAAGTGCTAGAAATAAAAATTATAATACACTGCAATTTTACAAAGGAGCTATAGGTTCTGATTCTGCAAACGAAAAATTACTTGCAGGAGCCCAAGATAATGGGTCACAATTTATTAATAATGCAACTGCTGGAATAAACAGTTCTTCAGAAATTTCAGGTGGAGATGGAGCATATGTGTTTATTGACAAAGACAATGAATATATGATTACATCGTATGTTTATAATGTATACTATTATAAAAGTTACGCAACAGGGAGTACTATCTATACAATAGCGAATGATCAATCTAATGGAGGATTTATCAATCATGCAGCTTTAGATAGCGCCAACAACATCTTATATGCTGATGGTACAACAGGAGGAAGTAGCCCTACATACCAAATATTTAGATATACACTTGGCACAAACTCAGCATCAAAATATACAATGACGAATGCTTTAATGGATAGAGGAAGACCAACCGCATTTAAACCATCTACTTTTACAACAACAACTTTGTTTGTTGGTACAGCAGATAGTAAATTATTTAAAATAACAGGTGCGAATACAGGAAGTGGTACTTGGACAGAAATTTCTGGACCTGATTTCTTCGGTAGTATATCGTGTATAGAATTAGGTGCAACAGAAAATGATATTTATGTAACATTTTACAACTACGGAGTAACAAGTATTTTTTACTCTAATGATGGAGGTGCTACATGGCAAAACAAAGAAGGTAATTTCCCAGATATTCCTGTGAGAGCAATTTTACCAAACCCTTTAAACAATAATGAGGTTATTATAGGTACTGATTTAGGAGTATGGGGAACACCTGACTTTAGTGCTGCTAATCCAGTATGGTCTCAATCACAAAACGGAATGAAAGATGTTATTGTAACTAGTTTTGATTTAAGATCATCTGATAATACCGTATTAGCATCTACTTACGGAAGAGGAATGTTTACAGGTCAATTTACTGCAGATGCAAGTGGATTGTCAGTTGATGAATACGCTCAGAATAACTTAATTAAAATCTATCCAACCGTTTCTGATGGTAATATTACAATAAAATCTATTAGTGATGTTAGAGAAGGAAACTTTACGATTTTTGATATAAATGGAAGAACAATTTATAGTTCAAAATTAGATTTTGATAATGGACTAGAAAAGCGACTTTCGCTTAATCTTTCTGCAGGTATGTATGTTGCTAAGTTTGATAGTAACGGAATACAATCATCTCAAAAGATAGTTATTAAATAATTTTCTAATCATAAGAATACAAAAAGGGAAGCAATTGCTTCCCTTTTTTAATGATATTTTTTAATCTATTTCTACATCTCAAATCCTAATTGAACACCTAATTTAGTAGCAATTAATTTTGCTATACGTGTTTTTAAAGCAGGAATTTTAATTTTCTCTACTACATCATTCCCAAACGCATATAACAATAAGGCTTTTGCCTCTTTCTTAGGAATACCTCTTGATTGCATATAAAACATAGCACTTTCATCTAATTGACCAATGGTACAACCATGAGAACATTTTACATCATCGGCAAAAATCTCGAGTTGAGGTTTGGCGTTGATTGTTGCTTTGTCTCCAATTAAAATAGTGTTGTTTTGTTGAAAAGCATTCGTTTTTTGAGCGACTTTATCTACAATTACCTTCCCATTAAACACTCCTGTAGAAGCATCATCATAAATTCCTTTATACAACTCAAAACTATCACAATTTGGTTCCTGATGTTTTACAAGAGTATGATTGTCTACATGTTGTTTTTTGTTTAAGATAGAAATTCCGTTCAAATGTGATTCGATATACTCACCTTCGTGGAAAAACGCTAAGTTATTTCGAGTTAATTTTCCTCCAAAAGAATACGTATTGACCGATACGATACTACTATCCTTTTGCTGTACATAAGTACTGTCAATCAATGAAGCATTTTCGTGGTCGTTTTGAATTTTATAATAATGCACAATTGCACGTTTATTGGCATAAATTTCTGTAACAGCATTGGTCAATACAACATTGCTACTTAAACTTTGATGACGTTCTATAATTTGCACATGCGAATTTTCTCCAACAATTACCAAATTACGAGGCTGTAAAAGTATTTCCTTTTCGTTTCCTGTATAAAAATTAATTATTTGGATTGGTTTTGGAAGTACAATATTTTTTGGAATATTGATAAAAGCACCTTCCATAGAAAAAGCAGTATTTAAATTGCTAGTACTATTATTTTTATCGGTAATTTTATTAAAATAATTATCGATAATCATCTTGTATTTAGGTTTTTTTAATGCTGAAGACATTAAGCATATATCATAACCATCATGTGTAGTAGATGATAAAAACGAACTGTAAACTCCGTCAATAAAAACCAATTTATACGATTCTATTTCATGTAAAAAATATTTTTTTACATCTTTAAATTCAATAGAATTTTCAGCAACAGGAAATACGCTATAATCGTGTTTTAAAACCGATTTTAACGAGGTATATTTCCACTCCTCATCTTTTTTAGTAGGGAAGCCTTGTTTTTCAAAAGCTGTGATTGCTTCTGTCCGAATATTGTGTAGGTTAGAATCTAAATCAAGTTTTCCTTGATTTTCCATAACCATAAATGACGATATTAATTTTTCTTGTAAAGACATTGTTTTATGGTTTATTGTGCTAACTCCTTAATCCAATCGTATCCTTTTTCTTCTAACTCAAGGGCTAATTCTTTTCCGCCAGATTTTACAATTCTACCATTGTATAAAACATGTACAAAATCAGGAACGATATAATCTAATAAACGTTGATAATGTGTAATTACAATAACAGCATTATCTTTGTTTTTTAGTTTGTTTACACCATTTGCAACTATTTTTAACGCATCGATGTCTAAACCTGAATCGGTTTCATCTAAAATGGCTAATTTTGGCTCAAGCATAGCCATTTGAAAAATTTCATTACGTTTTTTCTCTCCTCCAGAAAACCCTTCGTTTAATGAACGAGATAAAAACTTTCTATCCATTTCTAATAAAGCTGATTTTTCACGAATTAATTTCAACATATCTTTTGCAGCAAGTTCTTCTAATCCGTTCGCTTTTCTTTTTTGGTTTATTGCTGTTTTAATAAAATTTGTGGTGCTAACTCCAGGTATTTCAACAGGATATTGAAAACTCATAAACACACCTTTGTGTGCTCTTTCATCTGGAGAAAGGTCTAACAAATCTACACCATCAAGTGTAATTTCACCATCATTAACTTCATACGTTTCATTTCCAGCAATTACCGATGAAAGTGTGCTTTTTCCTGAACCATTAGGTCCCATAATAGCATGTACTTCTCCTGCTTTAACTTCAAGATTTATTCCTCTAAGAATATTTTTATCTTCTATTCCTGCGTGTAAATTCTTTATTTTTAACATTTATATTTCAATTTGAATGTTGTCATATTTAAAAAGTGTAATAACTATTTTACCCTACACTTCCTTCTAAACTAATTTCTAATAATTTTTGAGCTTCAACAGCAAACTCCATAGGTAATTTATTTAGCACTTCTTTGCTAAATCCGTTTACAATTAATGCAATTGCTTTTTCAGTATCTATTCCTCGTTGATTACAATAAAATAGTTGGTCTTCACCAATTTTACTAGTAGTTGCTTCGTGTTCTATTTGTGCTGTTTTATTTTTTGTTTCGATATAAGGAAATGTGTGTGCTCCACAATTGTTTCCCATCAATAATGAATCACATTGAGAAAAATTACGTGCATTTTCGGCACGACTTCCTATTTGTACCAATCCTCTATATGAGTTTTGTGATTTTCCTGCTGATATACCTTTAGAAATAATTGTTGATTTTGTATTTTTTCCTAAATGAATCATCTTAGTTCCCGTATCTGCTTGTTGATAATTATTAGTCACTGCTATAGAATAAAATTCACCTATTGAATTATCACCTTTTAAAATACAAGAAGGATATTTCCAAGTAACGGCACTTCCTGTTTCTACTTGAGTCCAAGATATTTTGGCGTTTTTATGGCAAATTCCACGTTTTGTTACAAAATTATAAACGCCACCTTTTCCTTCGCTATTTCCTGGAAACCAGTTTTGTACAGTTGAATATTTTATTTCTGCATCATCCATTGCTATTAATTCAACTACAGCTGCGTGTAATTGATTTTCATCACGTGATGGTGCTGTACAACCTTCAAGATAACTTACATAGGAGCCTTGATCTGCAATTAAAAGTGTGCGTTCAAATTGTCCTGTTCCTCCTTCATTAATTCTAAAATATGTAGATAATTCCATAGGACATCTAACACCTTTTGGTATATAACAAAACGAGCCATCTGTAAATACTGCAGAATTTAAGGCTGCATAATAATTATCAGTTTGAGGAACAATAGAACCTATATATTTTTTAACCAATTCAGGATGCTTTTGAATTGCTTCAGAAATCGGCATAAAGAGGATTCCTTTTTCTGCCAAAGTTTTCTTAAAAGTAGTTGCTACTGATACTGAATCTACTACAATATCCATTGCAATATTATTCATTCTTTTTTGCTCATTTACTGATATTCCTAACTTTTTATACATAGCAAGTAATTCGGAATCTACATCGTTTAATGTTTTATTAGGATCAGCTTTTTTAGGGGCAGAATAATATGCTATTGCTTGAAAATCAGGTTTTTCATAATTTACATTCGCCCAATCTGGTTCGTCCATTTCTTGCCATATTTTAAATGCTTCTAAACGCCAGTCTGTCATCCATTTTGGTTCGTTTTTCTTTTTAGAAATTGCACGAACAACATTTTCATCTAATCCTTTAGGGAATGTGTCTGATTCAATATCTGTATAAAAACCATACTCATATTCTTGAGTTTCTAGTTCTTTTTTTAGGTCATCTTCTGTATATTTCATAAATACGTATGTAAAGTTGTGTGTAAATGTGTAAGCAAAAGTCTTGTGATTTTTTTAACTGTAAATTTTCTTAATAGAATTAAACTATTCAGTTTCTACTGAATTAAAAAGTTTTGACTATAATGAAAAACTCTCTCCACAACCACAAGTTCTATTTGCATTCGGATTGTTAAACACGAAACCTGTTCCGTTTAAACCGCCAGAATATTCTAGCGTTGTACCGATTAAGTATAAAAAACTTTTTTTATCTACAATAATTTTTATGCCATTATGCTCAAAAACTTTGTCTTCTTCTTGTTTTTCTTTATCAAATTTTAATTCGTATGAAAGCCCTGAACAACCGCCACTTTTAACGCCTACACGTACAAAGTCTTGCGATGCATCATAACCTTCATCAGTCATTAATTCAACGACTTTCTTTTTTGCAATATCTGATACTTTTATCATACTTTTAAATTTAGATTAATTCTAAATAGAGTACAAATATAACAACAATAAATGGTTTTTATCAATTTTTAAATCGATAAAATTTATAGTTAGATAAAAAAAATAACAGAATTAGATGAGATATTATTTAGAAATTAATAAATTTCACATTTTCTTTAAAAACAAAGTATAATTTAAAAAAATAACGGAATTTTGTAATCTATAAAATTCTGATAATAAAATGCTAAAAGACAAAAACGAACAACGAACATCTATTTCTAAATTAGGTGAATTTGGGTTAATTAAACATTTAACAAAATACTTTGCTATCAATAACGAATCAACTATTAAAGGAGTTGGTGATGATGCAGCAGTATTAGGTTTTAATGACAAGAAAACGCTTGTTACTACTGATTTACTGATAGAAGGTGTACATTTTGATTTATCTTATATGCCATTAAAACATTTAGGCTATAAAGCCGTAATGGTAAATTTATCAGATGTTTATGCAATGAATGGAAATGCGACACAAATTACGGTTTCAATCGCTATTTCTAATCGTTTTTCGCTAGAAGCAATAGAAGAATTGTATGCAGGAATTCAGTTAGCATGTAACACGTATAATATTGATTTAATTGGAGGTGATACCACTTCTTCTCGTACAGGAATGATGATTAGTATTACTGCTATTGGAGAAATTGAACAAAATAAAATTGTGTATAGAAATGGTGCTAAACCAAACGATTTATTAGTTGTAACAGGAGATTTAGGCGCTGCGTATCTTGGTTTGCAAGTGTTAGAAAGAGAAAAACAAGTTTTTGAAGCCAATCCAAATGCGCAACCAGATTTAGAGATGTATACTTATTTGGTGGAGCGTCAATTAAAACCTGAAGCACGGAAAGATATTGTTGAATTATTAGAAAAATTAACAGTTAAACCAACAGCAATGATTGATATTTCTGATGGTTTATCATCTGAAATATTACACATCACGAGTCAATCGGAAGTAGGATGTAATTTATATGAAGATAAAATCCCTTTAGATCCTCAAATGATTTCAACTTGTGAAGAATTTAATGTTGATGCTACAACTGTCGCATTAAGTGGAGGAGAGGACTATGAATTGTTATTTACTATTTCTCAATCAGATTTTGATAAAATAAAAGGAAATCCGAATTTAACTGTTATTGGTCATATAACAGATAAAAGTGAGGGAGTAAATTTAATCACGCGCGGAAATCAAAAAGTTGAAATCATAGCTCAAGGCTGGAATCCGTTGCAAGAATAGTTTTTTATCTAACAGAACGAATAAAAGACGTTAAAGCCTCAATCAATTCATGTTTATTTTCGATATGACTCATATGCCCTTCAGAAAGTACATAAGTAGGAATATTATTTTTTATGCTAAAAGAAATTAGCTTATCAACATTAATTAGCGAATCTTTTCTACCAAGGATTATTGTTTTTTTGAAAGGTGCATTTTTAAAAAATTCAGTGTAGTTTTTGCGTATTTTCATACCTTCTTGAGAAGCAATATAAGACCTGACAGTTGTCTTTAAAGCTTCGGTTAAAGCGTTTTTAATCTCAAGTTTATAGGTTTCTCTACTTTGCTCGCTAAATAAGTTAGTAAACGACATTCTAACAAGATTTGTGTAGTTAGTAGTTGCCATTTTAATTGCTCGTGTGCGTAATAGTTTACGTTGCTCATTATCATTTTCAAAAGTAGCATTCATTAAACAAATGCCTTTAATTGAATCGGGAAACATATGAGCAAATTCAAGAGCAATATAGCCTCCCATTGAGTGACCAATTAGCGTGTATTTTCTTAATTTTAGATGATTTAACACGTGCTTTACCATTTGCGCATAATCATTCATTGTTTGAATATATCCTAAGCAATCTGTATTACCATGACCTAATAAATCAATAGTAATAACGCGGTTTTTTCTAGTCAATACATGAACGATATCATTCCACATTGAACTATTCTCTAAAAAACCATGAAGTAAAACAATTGCACTTCCTTTACCTGTATCAGTATAGTGAACTTGTATGTTTTTGTAGGTAATAAATTTATTCATTTGTAATAAAAACACAAAGATATTATATTTAACGAACAAACATGATTAAAAACCAAAAGCGCAATATTAATAAATATTACGCTTTTAGATAAACCTGTGTTGTTGGGGTTGTATAAACATGGAGTTTATACAACAAATATACATGGTTTACTCTTTTTAAAACTCACGTGTTGTATAAATGAAGTGTAAATTTTAGTAGTTGAAGTGAAAAAGAAGTGAAAAAAACATTTATTTCAAGTGTTTTTTGATGAAACTATTTTAAAACGCGTAATTTTGCATCATCAAATTTTCAAAAAATGCTTATATCACCCTTTTCAAAAACGGACAAAAAAAGATTAAAAAACCGAATATTTATATTGTTTGTATTTCTAGTTTTAGGATTGGTTTTATTGCGTTATTTAGATGGTTTTTTAATTAATGATATTGTAGCAAACGGAATTATATCGTTTGAACTTGCACGTGATGTAACTGTTTCAAAAAACATGATAAACTCATGGAACGCTGTTTCAACTGCTGCTGCTGGATATAGTATTATTGTTGATTTTGTTTTTTTAACAGTATATAGCCTTTTTATAGCATTATTAATACATCACACCAATGAAAACGTATGGAAAAATAAGACTATTTACAAAATAGGAGTTGTCCTTATTTTTGCACAATTTACGGCAGCTTTTTTTGATATAATAGAAAATATTGCTTTGCTACAATTATTTAAAAATACAACTCAATTTTGGACATCAACAGCATATTATTGTGCTTTACTAAAGTTTGTATTGATTTTTTTAGGAGTTTTATTTATTGTGATTAGTTGGATTCATAAATTATTAAAAAACAACAATTAACTATTCATTAAGGCTTCAATTTCATCAATTTCTAAAGGAATATTTTCCATTAAATTAATTGGTTCTCCTTTTTCTTGAATCACATAATCATCTTCTAAACGTATTCCTAGATTTTCTTCTGGAATGTAAATTCCAGGTTCAACAGTAAAGACCATTCCTGCTTGTATAGGTTCTGTTAAAATACCGTAATCATGTGTGTCTAATCCCATATGATGAGATGTTCCATGCATAAAATATTTTTTATACGCAGGCCATTTAGGATCTTCGTTTTTTACATCTTCATCAGAAATTAAACTTAAAGTTAAAAGCTCTTTGGTCATTAACTTTCCAACTTCTATATGATAATCTGCCCAAATGGTACCAGGAATTAGCATTTTGGCTGCAGCGTCTTTAACACGTAAAACAGCATTATAAACCTCTTTTTGTCTATCGGTAAATTTACCAGAAACAGGAATACAACGTGTCATATCACTTGCGTAATTGGCGTAGCTTGCACCAACATCCATTAAAATTACATCACCATCTTTGCATACTTGATTATTTTGAATATAATGTAAAACACACGCATTATAACCACTTGCTACAATTGGAGTATAAGCAAAACCATCTGCTCTGTTTCTAATAAATTCGTGGATAAATTCGGCTTCAATTTCGTATTCTGTTACATTAGGTTTTACAAATTTTAATATTCTTCGCAATCCTTTTTCGGTAATATTACATGCTTGTTGAATTAAGGCA
>CAMZLV010000184.1 GCA_947311835.1 uncultured Lutibacter sp.
CCAGAATTAAAACCGATTATTCAAGCGCATCCTTCTGGAATTTTGATGAGTTGGAACAAAAAGAAATTAGAAGACAATCAATTTAATCATACTTATAATTTTCCAGATGCAGGTTTTTCGGCAACATATCATGATTTTAACTCACAAACATTAGGAAAAATCTATTCTATATATGCGCATTATAATTTTTATTTGAACAAAAGAAATGCGAAAAACCACATAAAACTTACTACTGCTTTTGGTTTGGGCTACGGAACAAATCCTTTTGACAAAATAAATAATAGTAAAAATTGGGCAATTGGCTCTAAGTTTTTGGCTTCAGCGTATATCAAATTAAATTATCAACGAGCATTTATAGTTGATAAATTAGGTGTAAATACAGGTTTTATGCTTATCCATCATTCAAATGCTAGTTTTAAAGCGCCTAATCTTGGCATAAATACATTTGCCTTAAATGTAGGCTTAAATTATAATTTAGACAATCAAAAGTTAGTTCCTCAACGAAATATAGAAACTTCAAAAATTGAAAGTCCTATACACTATAACGTAGTATTTCGAACTGGAATGAGCGAATCTAAAATAAATGGAAGTGGTTTATTTCCTTTTTATACTGCTTCATTCTATGCTAACAAAAAATTGAACTACAAGTCAACTATTACAGTAGGAACGGATGTTTTTTTTGCTACTTTTTTAAAGAGATATATACGGTTTGAAAACGCTATAAATGAAACAACTAATAATGCAGACTGGAAAAGAATAGGCGTTTTTGTAGGACACGAATTAAATATGGAGCGGTTTTCAGTAGTATCACAAATTGGATATCACATTTATGCTCCATATAAGTATGTAAGTGGTATTTATGAGCGTTTTGGATTTAAAAAACAACTTAACGAGCATTTATTTGCCGATTTAACACTAAAAATAAACCTATTTAGAGCAGAAGGTTTAGAATTTGGTGTTGGCTATCAATTTTAATTATTTTTACAACAGATTATGAAAAATTATATAACATATTTTACGATTGCAATTCTCTTCTTTGGATGTAATTCTGAAAACGCAAGTGATTGTTTTCAAACAGCAGGAACTATCATTCAGCAAGAAATTACAGTTGCTAGTTTTGACAAAATTGTGATTAATGAACGTCTAGAATTAATCATAAAAGAAGGTAATACTCAAAAAGTAGTTGTTGAAACAGGCGAAAATTTACTCAATGATATTGACGTACAAGTCGTTAATAGCGAATTGGTTGTAACAAACAACAATACTTGTAATTTTGTAAGAGATTATGGATTGACAAAAGTATATGTTACCTCACCAAATATTACCAAAATTAGAAATTCATCCGAATTTGCAGTACGCTCAGAAGGTACACTCACCTACCCTTCTTTACTTTTACTTGCTGAAGATTATCAATCTGATTATTTAAATGTTGGCGATTTTTATATTAGTGTAAACAACTCATCGTTGAGAATAACCTCAAATGGTATTTCTAATTTTTTTATTGATGGACAAACAACTGATTTAAACGTTGGTTTTTTTGCAGGTGATTCTAGATTTGAAGGACAAAATTTAATTGCAACCAATGTTAAAATCACACATAAAAGCACCAATGACATGTTGGTAAATCCGCAATCAAAAATTGAAGGAAATATTTATTCTTTAGGTGATGTGATTGCTTATAATCATCCTACAACAGTTGATGTTACTGAACATTATCTTGGACGACTAATTTTTAATTAAAGATTATAATCTAATTAGTGAGTTCTCTAAAAAGCGTTTCTAAATCTTTATTTATCAGTTCTTCCTGTTGAATATCTGCAACTATTTTGCCTTTATTAATAATAATTACACGCGTGCATATCGCTTCAACTTCTTGTAAAATATGAGTAGAAAAAAGAACCGTTTTATCTGCTCCAAAATTTTTGATTAATGCTCTAATTTCAGCCAATTGATTTGGGTCTAGTCCTGTAGTTGGTTCATCTAAAATCAACACATCAGGATTGTGCAACATTGCAGATGCAAGACCAACTCGTTGTCTAAACCCTTTAGAAAGTTGTTTAATTTTTTTATGAGCCTCTGGCGTTAAACCTACTTTTGAGATAATTTCCGCAACGGCATCTTTATCAATCTTATGAATATTGGCGCAAAAAGTCAAATATTCTCGCACATACATTTCTAAATACTGAGGATTATGTTCAGGTAAATAACCTATTTTTTGTTGTGTTTCTATAGGATTTTCAGCAACATTTATTCCGTTTATAAAAGCCGTCCCTTCTGTAGGCTTAACAAAACCGTTTAAAATCTTCATAGTTGTTGATTTTCCTGCTCCATTTGGACCTAAAAAACCAACAATTTCTCCTTTTTTGATAGAAAAACTAACGTTGTCTAACGCTTTTTGCGCGTCATATAATTTTGTGATATTTTGAACTTCAATTGACATACTACAAAAATACTATTTTATAGTTTAGAACGAAGGTATTATTAATTTCTTATTAAAAATCCGACTATTTTTAAGACCTTTGCTTCACAAATCAACCATTCATCTTAATAATGCAAAAAATACACTTTCAAGATTTAGGTAATAAGTCGTATCAATCAACTTGGGATTTACAAACAGAATTACTGCAAAAAAATGTAAAAATAAAGTTTGAAAATCGCAAAAACAATACAACTGTTCCTACTAAAAGTCATTTTTTATTTGTTGAGCATCCTCATGTGTACACATTAGGAAAAAGCGGAGATATTTCAAATTTATTACTCAGCGAAGAGCAACTTAAAGAAAAAGGCATTACATTTTTTAAGATAAATCGCGGAGGAGACATTACGTATCACGGACCAGAACAAATAGTTGGTTACCCAATTTTAGACCTTGAAAATTTCTTTACTGATATTCATAAATATTTACGTTTGCTTGAAGAAACTATTATTCTTACCATTGCCGAATATGGTTTAAAAGGAGTACGAAGTGAAGGCGAAACAGGCGTTTGGCTAGATGTAGGCACGCCATTTGCTCGAAAAATATGCGCTTTAGGTGTTCGTGCATCACGTTGGATAACTATGCACGGTTTTGCATTAAATGTGAATACGAATTTAGGTTATTTTGACCATATTATTCCATGTGGAATTCGTGGTAAAGCAGTTACATCAATGCAAGTTGAACTTGGAAAAGAAATTCCAGTTAACGAAGTGAAAGAAAAAATAAAAAAACATTTTTGCGCTTTATTTGATGCGGAATTTGTTTAATGCCAAATCTTTTTACAAACTATAATATCACCTCGAGCGCAGTCGAGAGGTCTTTTAGTTCTAGACTGCGTGCGAACAGACAGCCTCTACAGTTACTCAGCCTAACTTTCCTCATTAAAATACACCTTGTAATAGTGCATCTTTTTATCATCATCAAAGCCTTTTTCTAGGTATTCTGCCGAAGCATCAGGCGCTTCTACGTCTAATTTTATTTGAATATTAGTATCGAGTTTAATTTCTGTTTTAATTTTTGCCTTTTGCTTTTTTAGTACAATATCAGAAACCGCAAATTGATTGCGCACCAATACATTATTAAGTTCTTCAAAATGCTTTTTATAATCGTCAAAAAGGTCTTTTTTCTTATCATCATCTTCAAAAACTTCATCTTTAAAATCATGAATATTTACATGGTCATTTTCTTTAAAAAAATCAACAGTTTGCGCTAAAAATTTACTCTTTTCTTGTATTCCAAAATCCTCTTTAATAATTTCATCTGAAAAATCTTTACACATTTCAATATAATTTTGCGTGTGTTGATTACTGTCATCTGCAAACTTGATATTTAAGAAATTTTTCGTCCAATATTGCGCATCATAATTATTATTATCTACACTCAATACAACTTTACCTTCGTCATCTGTATGATTGACAATTAAGCATCCTTTATCTAATTTTTTGGTGCTTATTCCTTTTTGCACAAACACATCTAACACATCTTCTTCCATATAAGTTTGAAAAAAATCTATTTTATTTTCTATCTTAAAAATTCCGATAGCATTGGTGATAGTATCTTTATATTGTACATCTTCAAACAGTGCTATAATCACATCTCCAATTTTAATTTGCGCCGAATTTGATTGTTCGTATAAGTGATTTACAATGTGTTTTGAAATCTCCACAAATGTAGATTCATCTTTAAAAATTTCTGAAGTATAATTATTTATTTCATTCAAATCAATATTTGCATGATGTTTAAAGCGAAAACTTTCTGCAACATTCCCAAAAGGTTTCAATAAAAACGGAAGCATTAAATCGTAACTTTCTTTATCGAAAGTAAGTTCTTTATCAGAAAAAATATTGGTTGCGCTGTTAAATTTATTACCAACTTTATGAATTATAAATTTTGAAATTACGGCTCTACTTCTTTTAATCATGGTTTGTGTTTTTTTTCAGGATGACAAATGTACGTATTTTAAAAATTATTTAAATTACATTTATGCTGAATCAGTATAAAATCAAAACTGCAAAAGCATATTTTCATAAAAAAATACAAATAATTAATCAATTATACAACGAATATAAAACGATCGTCTTCACTTATAAAGTCGATTGCATAGTTGCTCATTTAACATACTATATTTGTCTAAATCAATAACTTTAAAATATAAAATTATGTTATCAACAATTATTGCCATTTTAGGAGGAATTATAGCTGCATCATCTTTGATTGTCGCTAAAAAACCAAACGCACAAGAATTAATCGACAAACTCTCTCCATATCAAGGTTGGATAGGAGTTGTTTTAGTAATTTGGAGTGTTATAGGAATACTCGCTTCTATAACTACATTTTCTATCATTGGTATAGCAACCAATGCAGTAGAATTTGTGGTAGGTTTCTTATTAGCTTACGGATTAATTTCTAAATACCTTTTAGAAAAAAACGAAACAGCTAAACAAAAAGGACAAGAACTTAGAGTTAAATTAATAAAATATCAAGTTCCTGCAGGTGTTATCTTAATTGTTTTAGGAGTGCTTTCTATTCTAAAAATATTTTAAGAAAAAAACAAGTTTTAAAAGGTTCGCTATTTTAAAGCGTACCTTTTTTTACACTTGCCAAATAAATAGTTACGCTTATCAATTGTATTACTTTATATTCATTACTTAGTTTACTTTTGAGTAAAATAACAGAAACATTATGGCAAATCCATTTAAAAAAACAATCAATAATGCCAATAAATCAAAAAAGATTTATGGTACAGAACGAACAACATCAGAAACCAAAACACGAAAATGTGAAGGATGTGGAGCAGCAAGACCAGCAGATACAAATTTAACCACTTGTGATTATTGTGGCTTTAAATTTATGGACATACAAGGGGAAATTAAAGTGAAAAAAGAAAATAAGTAATATGGGATTGTTTAACACCAAAAGAAACGAAATCCCAAAACAAAAAAGTCCAGAGTTTTTAGCTTTAGTTTCACGATGGGACAACTATTTATCTAAAATAGAAACTCGTTTTTATAAAGCATTAGAACAAGGAGAGAAAGCTGTTATGGAAAATTTTCATAACAGCAATCTTGATATTGACACAGCATCTACTGCAATAACAGGAATTGTTAAACAAGTAGATAATTTAATTGAAAATATTGATGATACCTACAGAAACAAGGTGTTACCTAGTTTTTTGGAGTATAAAGAACAATGGCAATTAAAAGCAGAATACAGAAAAGGTATTTCCCTTGCCAGCAGATTACATTCTGAATTAAAAGATTTTGATACGATTGTTTACGGTAAAATGGCAGAAGAATTTTTTATTCACACCATAAAAAAATTAGATAAAGACGTTAAATGCACGCAATGTAACGCATCAATTACAATTAATAAAGAAATTTTGCACGCACAATATATAACTTGTAACTATTGTAATACTGTAAATACCTTCGTACCAAGTGATGATATTTCTATGGAAAGTAGACGAGCAATTGTATCTATAGCAAAATATAAAGTAATCAAAGAACACCAAGCTGTAGAACGTATTAAACGAAAAATACGAAGTTTTAATAAACGAAAAGAAAGAGAAAGTATCATTAAAGCATTTGAAGAAAGAGAACGGTTAGAACTAGATTATTGGACAAAATTTTATACCGAATATTATAAAATGCTACCTGAATTTGAAAAAGATTTGGAAAGTAGCGTACAACAAAAAATGAAACATTACTTCTATGATGATAGAATGAAATCATTAAAATTTTAATTATGGGATTTTTTAGTAAAAAAACAACAGAAACACCAAAAGAAGAAACACCTGAATTTTTAGCATTAGTAGCAAAATGGGACAGCTTTTTAGATAAGATAAAAACACGTTTTTTCGAATCGCTAGTTAATGCCGAAGAAGCGTTAATAGACAATTTAGAAGAAAGTGATTACGATATCAATCCAACTATGACGGCTTGGCACGGAATAAAAGCACAATTAATGGCTTTAAGTAACAAAGTAGATATCACTTTTGATGAAAAAGTAAAACCTCAAATGCTTCAATACAAAGAAGAGTATGATATTTTGGATGAAGACGCTAAAGGAACTTTTTTAAGAGAAAAAATTATTCATAAAGGAATAGAACGCTTTGAAATAGTTTTAGAAGGAAAAGTTTCTACAAAATATTATAATCACGCAGTTTCTTTTTTAAATGAAGATTTTAATTGTACACAGTGTAGTGCAAAATTGGAAGTGCGAAAAGATATTTTTAGACCTCACTACGTAAGTTGTGATTATTGTAATACGGTAAACACTTTTACGCCAAACGATAAAATAAGCCAAATTCGTTGGGTTGTAGATAATATTGCAAAATATAAAGCCATTGCTGAATGGGACGAAAAACTTAAAGCCGAAAACGAACTAAGTGAATTACGCTCTTGGAGCGAAGGTGAAGACATCACACCTTATAAAATCGCCTTAAAAAAACAAGAAGATGCCAGTAGAGCATTTTGGTTTAAGTATTTCACAGAACGTTCAGAATATCTGCCAGAATATCAAGAAACCATTGAACACGATATAGACGTAAAAATGAAATGGTTTTACGAAATGCGTAAACGAGAATATAATTATTAAAAATAAATAATGAGAATAAAAAGCACAGTACTAATATTAATAGTTACCATACTATTTGCAAGTTGCAAAACCACATCATTAGTTGGGACTTGGAAACTTGATGAAAATAATATTATTAAAAACAACCCTAAAGCTTCATTTTTAGAGATAGAAATTTCTAAAACTATATTTGGATTAATTGATATTAAAAAAGATAGCACTTTAAATTTCCTGTCTTTTGACCAACAATTTAATTGGAAAAAAACTACCGATGGTGCAGTAGTAAATTATGCAGATGAAAAATCTAAAACACTTTACATTAAAAAAATTAACAAGAACAGAATTAATTGCTATTTTAATCAACCAAAAGATGATAAACTAGTGAAATTTTCCTTCTTCCTTAATAGGATAAACCCAAAAAAGAACAAATCAATTATTCAAAATGTAGTTTATGAACAACAAAAAGCTAATGATAAAGGATGGAAAAAATACTATATGTTTAATGACAGAGGATACCAAACAATAGAAACGAATAGCGAAACTGCCGTTTCCTATGATTTTTTTAATAAAGATATAAATTCATTAGAAGGAAATTGGGGAAAAGACAAAGGAAGTTATGTTATAAAAGGAGATAAATTGTATTTATTTACCTCTTTAGGAATGGATATTTGTACTATAATTAATGAAAATAAAATTATAGATAATAAAAATAACACATTAGAATATGTCATTAAATATGAGTAAGAAAATCATCATTATCAATATTATTTTAATAGCGTTTTTTACAAGTTGTAAGGCAAGTAAAAAAGTCAACATCAATAAAAGTAAAGAAATAATAGGAGCTTGGAAACTTGACGAAACAACTGTAGCTAAAAACAACCCAAAAATGTCTGAAGGAGAATTAAAGGTAATAAAAACAGTACTACAATTTTTAGAATTTAAAGACGATAATACAATGCGTTTTGGATTATTCGGTAATAATGAAAAGTGGTCTGTATCAATTAACAACCTAATAAATATTACCAATAGTAGTAAGCATAATTTAACTATTACTACTGATTTTATTACGCCTTCACAAATTAAATTAGTAATAACGGAAATTCGTAATAACAAACAACAAGAAACTATCGGTATTTTAAATAAAATATCAACTAAAAACAACAAAAAAATAACACTGAACAAGTTATTTGAACTAGAAAAAATTGTAGATCCTAAAGTACAGTCATACTTGCTTTTTAATGATAAAACATTTACATATATAGATACTTACAATAATTTAATTTTAGATTTAGAAAAATTTAAAAACTTAATAAATAATAAAAATCCTAAACTAAAATATAGTTCAGATAAAAGACCATATTATATTTTTAAAGACACTATTTATACATCGACAATGTATGGTGATCTTCTTAAAATGAAAATAAAATCAGAAAATAAATTAGCATTAAAAAACAATATAATTTATACAATAAAATAACAATTAAAAACAGAAATTATGGAAAAACACGGAGTAACATTTAGA
>CAMZLV010000185.1 GCA_947311835.1 uncultured Lutibacter sp.
AAAAACTTGAAAAATTGGTTATATGAAACAGTTAATCTAATGGATAAAAAAATCATAAAGTCTATAACGAGTAATCATCATTATTTAAATGCTTTTAACGCGACATTATTAATTTAAAACGGTATTACAACACTACATTGTTTGTTTTGGGTATGATGCCAAAAAAGATGCCTTTATAATTAGCAATCCAGCAAAATCAAGGATTGAAAATATATCGCCAATGGAATTAGACAAAATATGGTGGTCTAAAGCGTTACTTTTATTTAAGGATACTGTTAATCTCCAAAAGACTAGCATATCTGAAAAAAAGAAAAGGTTATGGTTATTTAATTATCTTAAAAATGATTTTAATATCCTTTCAATGTCATTAATTTTAGGAATTATAATTTCTATTTTAAGCTTAGCAATAGCAGTATATTCTCAAAAATTAATAGATATTTTGTTACCATCAAATAACACGTTTAAAATAGTTGCAAGTATATGTTTACTCTTCTTCCTTTTATTTCTAAACACATTTTTAAGTTTTATTCGAGAGTTATTTACAATAAGACAAGGACGAGATTTTAATATACGAATAATTGATTTTTTCTATACATATTTAATGAAGTTACCAAAACAATTTTTTGATACAAGAAAAACAGGTGATATGGTAACGAGAATGAATGACACAAGTAGAATCCAAAGAACTATCACTAAAATAGCAAATACTATATTTATAGATATTTTAATGATTGTAATTTCTTCTATTGTAATTTTTAGTTATAATAAAACATTAGGTTTAATCTCTTTAAGTTGGATTCCTATTTATACAATTTTAATACTATTCTTTAATTCTAATATTATTAAAAAACAAAAAATAGTAATGCAGGCTTATGCAAAAAATGAAAGTAATTATATTGACACTATCCAAGGGATTGAAACAATTAAGGCTAATAGTAAAGAATTTTATTTTTCGAATTTTACGAAATCAATTTATCAAAATTATCAAAATTCAATATTCAATCTAAATAAATTAGCACTGTACTATAGTAGTATGAGTCAATTACTCTCTAATGTGTTTATTACAAGTGTATTAAGCTTTAGCGTTTATTTAGTACTTAAAGGCGAAATTAAAAGTGGAGTTGTTATTGCTGTTTTACAATTGGCAGGTATGATTATGCAGTCAACTTCTAATTTAGCTATGATTAATATTGATATTCAAGAAGCCAAAATCGCTTTTAACAGAATGTTTGAATTTGCGTCTGCTGAAAAAGAAAAAAGTGGAGAAATATCACTTAACAATTTTCATTCTCTTGAAATAAAAGATGCTTCTTTTCGGTTTGCAGGAAGAAAAGAATTGTTAAAAAACATCAATATTTCTGTGAAAAAAGGAGCCTTAATTGCCATTGTTGGTGAAAGTGGAAGTGGAAAAAGCACATTAGGACAAGTACTTCAAAAATTTTATCAATTTGAAAAAGGGAATATAATTATCAATAATACAACAGAGTTAAACGATGTTTCAACAGAAAATTGGCGAAATTTGATTGGTGTAATTCCTCAAGATATTCATATTTTTAGCGGAAATGTGTTAGATAATATTTTGCTTGGCGCAGAAGATACTCCTAAAAAGGTAGTTGAATTTTGTCAAAAAATGGGTTTTGAAAAGTT
This sequence comes from uncultured Lutibacter sp., assembly GCA_947311835.1. Lineage (GTDB taxonomy): Bacteria > Bacteroidota > Bacteroidia > Flavobacteriales > Flavobacteriaceae > Urechidicola. The sequence goes on from CAMZLV010000185.1 coordinate 1,648, forward strand.
TATTGCACAATTTCCTCAGGGATATACAACGATTTTGGGAGAAGAAGGAATTAATTTATCTGGAGGTCAAAAACAAATTATTGCTTTTGCAAGAGCCTTGTACAAAAAACCCCAATTTTTAATTCTCGATGAACCAACAGCTGCTATGGACAGAAATACAGAAAGGTTTACCCTCAATCTACTGTCAGAATTGAAAAAAGACATGGGAATTTTGTTAATTTCTCACCGTTTACATTCGCTAAAAAATACAGCTGACAGAATTTATATTTTAGAAAACAATACTATTTCTAATCAAGGAAACCACGAAGAACTGTTAAAAACCAACAATTTTTATAGTGCGTATTGGCAAGAAATTTTAATTTAATTTACACTCGCCACAACCGATTTAACAAAACTGTTAAAATCCATTGAACCAAGTCCCATTCTAACAATTACTAAGTCTTTTGATGGCAATATAAACACGCGCTGCCCTTGATATCCATTAACTGAATACATTGTTTTAGGAGCATCAGGATAATAACCTCCAGCATTTAACCAAAAATGACCTCCATATCTGCCTTCAGAAGTGTTTGTAGGCGTTGATACATAAGTAGACCATGATGGCTCAAAAATTTGTTCGCCGTTCCAATTACCATTGTGTAAGTATAATAAACCGAATTTTGCCCAATCGCGCGTTGTTGCCCAACCATAGGACGACCCAACATAATTTCCAGTTAAATCTGCTTCAATTAGCATAGAATGCATTCCTATTTTATCAATCAAAGCAGCATACCAAAAATCAAGATACTCTTGATCTGTTTTAAAATAATGCTTTAACATTCCTGATAATAAATTGGTAGTTCCAGATGAATAGTTCCAAGTTTCGTTTGGCTTTCCTACAAGTGGTTTTTCAATTTGCCTTTTAGACATATCAGTATCTAAAAAAAGCATTCTTGTTACGTCAGAAATATGGTCATAATCTTCATTCCATTCCAATCCACTATTCATATGTAGCAAATCATCAATAGTTATTTTTAAACGTTCATCATCTTTCCAAGCATTGATAGGAGCAGTATCAGCTGTCTGTAACTTCCCTTGTTTTTGAAGGATTCCATACATAGTTGCTGTGATACTTTTAGTCATAGACCAACCTAAATGGAGAGAATGTTCATCAAAGCCTTCTGCGTTTTTTTCGGATATTATTTGATCTTTATAAATTACTAAAACCGAACGCGTTTTATTGGAACTATCAAAAGCCTTATTTACAATATTATTTAATTTTTGATAATCAATATTGCTAAAAACGGTGTCTTTTTGAGGTGAATCTCCATAAGGAAATGGCAAATTTTTTGGTGTTTTATTTCGCTTAGGAACTAAATATGATGCATCGTTTACATAATCATCATTTATTAAAACAG
>CAMZLV010000186.1 GCA_947311835.1 uncultured Lutibacter sp.
AAATGCTACAACTAAAAATGAAAACGACAAAGTATAAGTGTATAAAACCGTATTGTTCCATTGTGTACCAAAAAAAGTTACTTGTGCATCTTTTCCTCCTGTAATCATTCCATAAAACAATGGAAAAACGGCTGTAGTAATAACCAATGGATACACTGAGTTAGCCCAATCGTAAAACGCCCAAGCGCTAATTACTTTTTTATCTCCTTTTTTAAACATAATTCAAAATTTAAGCCGTTCAAAATTAATGTTTGAACGGCTCAATATACTACTTTTTATAATTTTATTACTTACCTTTTTTACTGTTGTTTCATTTCTTGTAAAGCTGCTTGCTGATTAAATTTTTTAGCATACGCTTTAGCCGTTGGAATATAGTCGTTTAACACTTTTATTCGTGTTTGATTTGATGGGTGCGTGCTTAAAAATTCTGGTGGTGCTTGTGATGCTCCTTCACGCTTGCTCATTCTAATCCACACATTAACTGCTTCTTTAGGTTGATATCCCGCCATAATCATAAATACCAAGCCTAATTTATCTGCTTCTGTTTCATGTGAACGACTAAATGCCAACATTCCTAATTGCGAACCAACTCCGAAGGCTGTGTTCCATATTTGTTGTACTTTAGGATCCTTTTTCATTGTTCCTAAGGCAACTCCTAAACTTAATCCTTGTTGTATCATACCTTGCGACATACGTTCTTGACCGTGTTTTGCAAACGCATGTGCTACTTCATGTCCCATAACGGCAGCAATACCGTCAGTATTAGCAGTCATAGGTAAAATACCTGTATAAAAAACAACTTTACCTCCAGGCATACACCAAGCGTTTACAGTATTGTCATCAATTAAATTAAACTCCCAACGATAACTATTAGCCTCTTTCACCATTCCATTGGCACGCATAAATCTATCAACGGCTCTTGAAATACGCATTCCAACATCTTGTATTTCTTGTGTTTTTGACATATCAGAAGATAATTTATTTTCTTTCAAAAAACCTTCATATTGTGCAAAACTTGTTGGTAATATTTGCGCATCGCTTACTAAGTTAATTCTTTTTCTTCCTGTAATTGGCACTGTACTACAACTAACAATAAATAAGAATACTAACAGTACAGAAATTCCTTTTTTCATAATTTTAAGATTTATATTTTAAGATTTTAAAATTACAAAAATCTAGCCAAATTGACAAAATAGTTTTTTTAATAGAAATAAATTAAAGGATTTTAGACCGTTTTACTATTAGACATAAGAGATATGACAAGATTGTAACAAACTAAAATATGACTATAAAAAAGTCTATTTATCATTTTTGGTATGCTATAAAAGCACGGTTTTCCATTGCAGATAATTTTCTAAAGGCAACGTTTTCTATAACATCTTATGAAATCGATCGTTTGAATCATACAATACTATCTAAATCATTTAAAAACTGTATCTTTAAATTTTAAAAAAACGAATACTCATGAAAGGATTAACCTTTATACTTATAGCAGTTATATCTTATAGTTGTTCAACGAAAGCACAAGAAATTAAAAACAAATCAACAAAAAATAAAATGACTAAAACAGAAGCAGAATGGAAAGAAATTTTAACTCCGCAAGAATATTATGTATTACGTCAAAAAGGCACTGACAGACCAAGTGATGGCGGTTACACCAACCATTTTGAAAAAGGAACATATGTTTGTGCAGCATGCGGAACGCAATTATTTAAATCTAACAGCAAATATAAAAGTCATTGTGGTTGGCCTTCTTTTGATGATGCTATTGATGGTTCTATTGCGTTTACACCTGATAATAGCCATGGCATGATACGTACTGAAATAACCTGTAAAGCTTGTGGTGGACATTTAGGTCATATTTTTGACGATGGGCCTCGTAAAACTACAGGCAAACGTTATTGTGTTAATACTACATCTATCAAATTTGTAAAACAATAAATTATACCTGTTTTAAATTAACAGCTGCATTCGGAACTAAAAAAAGCCTCGAAATTTCGAGGCTTTAATATTGGAATACACTTCAAAAATTAAAACTCTGAAATTGTTTTTTTAATTATTGAAATACAATCCATTAATTGCTCTTCTGTCATTACTAATGGCGGAGCAAAACGGATAATATTTCCATGAGTTGGTTTTGCTAACAAGCCATTGTCGCGTAATTTTAAACAGATGTTCCAAGCCGTTTCGCTTTCTTCTGAATCGTTTATTAAAACTGCATTTAAAAGTCCTTTTCCGCGCACCAATTTTACCAAATCATTTGTTTGTGCAAAATCGGATAATTCTTTTCTAAAAATCTGCCCTAAACGCTCAGCATTATCAGCAAGTTTTTCATCTTTTATAACATCTAAGGCTGCAATAGCAACCGCTGCTGCAATAGGATTTCCGCCAAAGGTAGAACCATGATTTCCAGGTTTTATAACATTCATAATAGCATCATTTGCTAATACTCCAGAAACTGGATAAGCGCCGCCACTTAATGCTTTTCCTAAAATTAAAATATCAGGTGTTACATTTTCATGATCTACAGCCAACATCTTTCCAGTACGTGCAATTCCTGTTTGAACTTCATCAGCAATAAATAAAACATTGTATTTTTCGCATAATGCTTTTGCTTTTGACAAGTAGCCTTCCGATGGTACATATACACCTGCTTCACCTTGAATTGGCTCTACTAAAAATCCTGCAACATTTTTATTATTAGATAATGCGTTTTCTAATGCTTTTAAATTATCATATTCAATTTTAATAAATCCATTCGTAAAAGGCCCGAAGTTTTTACGAGCTACTGGATCATTAGAAAAGGATATAATTGTAGTTGTACGACCATGAAAATTATTTTCACATACTATAATTTGCGCTTCATTTTCAGCAATTCCTTTTACTTCGTACGCCCATTTTCTACATAGTTTCAATGCTGTTTCAACAGCCTCTGCACCTGTATTCATTGGTAATAATTTATCAAAACCAAACGTTTGAGTAGCATATTTTTCATATTCTCCAAGTTTATCGTTATAAAACGCTCTTGAAGTCAATGATAATGTTTTTGCTTGTTGTGTCATTGCATCTACAATTTTTGGATGACAATGTCCTTGGTTTACTGCAGAATAAGCAGAAAGAAAATCGTAATAACGTTTGCCTTCTACATCCCATACATACACACCTTCTCCTCTATTCAGTACTACTGGAAGTGGATGGTAATTGTGTGCACCATATTTGTTTTCTAAATCGATCGCTTGTTGCGAAGTTAATTGGTCTAAAACAGCCATTTTAATTTTGTTTTAAATTAATAAAATAACCATTCCTACTATACCTTTATTCTTTCGATAGGTCGAAAAAGCAGCGTGGGAGAGAAATCATCCCTTAGGGCGTGCAATTTACATCTTTTATTTTGATTTTTTATATGGTAGAAACTATAAAAATGTACCTTTGCAAAATGGCAAGAAAGAAGAAAAAAAACCAAGTTTTTGAAAATATTGAAATTATAGATGCAGGAGCGCGCGGTAAAACCGTTGCAAAAGCACCTGACGGAAGAGTTATTTTCTTAACCAACACAGTTCCGGGAGATGTAGTTGATATCCGTACAGGAAAAAAACGCAAAGCATATTATGAAGGAACTGCTATAAAATTTCATAAACTTTCTGACAAACGTGCCGAACCTGTATGTGAGCATTTTGAATATTGTGGAGGCTGTAAATGGCAACATATGAAATATGAAGAGCAACTTTTTTATAAAGAGAAAGAGGTCATTCAAAATTTAAAACGCATTGGTCATCTTGAACTGCCTGAAATCACTCCAATATTAGGTTGTGAAAAACAGTAT
>CAMZLV010000187.1 GCA_947311835.1 uncultured Lutibacter sp.
CCAACATTTTCTTGTGCACAATTAGGGTTTTCACTTGTATTTTGTTTTGCTTCTTCCTTTTTTTGTAGCCAGTTTTCAAGATTTAAAAAACTGGCTAAATCATAATCAATCGGCAATTTTGATATCACAGACGCATAACTCTCACCAGTTTGCGGATCTATAGCATGAAGATTTATTTTAACAACCGAACCAAACAAAAAAACTTTTCCTGTAATAAAAGCATCAACGCCAATTATTTTTCCAAACTCTTTGGCTGTTGATGGATCTATTAATCCATTTGAATTCAACTTATGCTCTTCTAACAATTGATCTATATACGTTCTATCAATAATTTTTGGTGTTTGACTATTATTCAAATAGCCATAGAACTCACTACTTATGTATAAACTTAAGTCTGTTTCTTTCTTTTTGATATTGAAAAAAGGGAAAACGGCAACAGTTTTTACATTTTTACGATTCAATTTAACCGTAATTTCAGATGCTAATTCTTCTAGTTTTTGATCAAATGTTTGTCCGAATGAAACGGTAAACGCAAACAAGGTGATAAGTATTATTATTTTTTTCATTTGTTAAAATTTATTTTTGAAATAGCATTTTGTTTTGCTTCTAGTTTTGAAAATCCAGAACCAATACTATGCAATTGGTTGGTTTCAAGTTCTTCGTTTGTTTTATTAGCCGTTATTGTATAGTTTATAACAGCATCACAAACAGTTAATTGCGAATTTACTTCGCTTTTCCGATATGTATAATTGACTGTACCTTTACAAGTATATTGTTGAGTAGAATTGTACTTTTTTTTAAATACTGCACCAAGTTTGAAATCTGTTTGCCCATTATTAAGAATACTAATTTTAGTGCTTGCAACGCTCTTTTTTTTAGGTTTTGGTTGCGGTTTTTCTGGTGTTTTTTGCACTACCTTTTTTGTCCATTTACGAGTATCCTGTGTTTTATTTTGCTCAAAATAGGTAAATAACACATCTTGAGTTACTGGTTTTAGAGGTTTGTTGGCTATTATGCCTTGTTTATCATACAGTTCAATTTTTCCTTTATCATTTAAATAGTAATAATAATTTAAATTTCCATTATAGTTTGTTATCTCTATTTTTTGAGGAATCTTTTGCGTTTTTGAAGTAAATAAATCTTTAACAATCCAAATACTAACTAAAAGCATCAAAAAAAACACCGCATAAAACAATGGTTTATAGGAAAATTCTTTTACAACTTGAGGCTTTTTTGATTCTTCGGGTTTCCCATTGTTTAAATACGTTGAAAAAGGTCTTGGTTTAAAATTCAAAATAAAAGCAGTAAAGTCATAATTTTTTAAATACTTAAAAGAAGTCGTTTTTTTTGAAAGAAACTGCTGAATAGGTTTAAACCTATCTAAATCAAACTTTTTTGAGTTAACTTCCTCAATAATAGTATCAATCTCTTTTCCTTCAAAAAAAGATTTTACAATATTTTTATCCACATCTGTTAACTCATTGTTGATTAAAGAAGCACATCTGTTTTTAATGTACAATGGAGTAATTTCTGGCAAAATGGTTTGTCTAACTTCTTCAAATTTTTCCAAAATAGCCTCTCTATATGTGTCTTTTGTTCTGCTTTTCATAATATCATTAGAATTTGACAGATTTTCAGCGATTTTAACCGACTCTACAGATTTTGACCAAAAAACAAGGAAAAATGCTTTTGTTTTGTAGTGTGATTAGTTTTTGTTTTGACTGCAATTAAAACAAATATACAAAACTAATTACAAACCATTGAGGTAGTTAAGTGATTTTAGGAATCATTTTTTGGAAGGATTATTCCAATCGCTTTGCTACTTCATACTTCCAAAATTGTTATCAAAAACACACTGCTGTTTTTGCATAACTACAAAACCAATGTTTAATTTTTAAAACTATTAACAATGAAAAAAGTATTTTTTATGATTTCGTTTGTGCTTTTTAGCACCCTATTTTTCTCTTGTGAGAACGATGATGTAGCAATACATGAACAAGTAGAACAACAGCAAAAACACAAAATTGACGTGTTTAATACAGGTGATGATGATGATGATGATTTGGAATTACTTGATGAGGATTAACTAATCAACTTAGATAGTTAATTTTAATAAGCAATTTTTATATGGTTTATGTAAAAATTGCTTATTTTAGTCTTAAAATTCTGTTTTTATGTTGTTTAAACATTATATTGCTTTTGTTTTACTGATTTTGAATGTTAAATATACACATGCAAGCTCCATTGAAATTAGTGATACTCAAAAACAACTATTTAATAAAGCAGTTAATTTTTATAAGCAACAACAACAAGACAGTGCTTTAACCTATTTTATAAAATTAAAAAAAGAATTTTTACTTGTAAACGATAGTGTAAACATTGCCAAATGCTCTAATAATATTGCTAAAATATTATTAGAAAATAATGATTTTGTTGGAAGTGAACAAAATACAATCAATGCAATAAAATATTATGGTAATGATATAAATGGTAAATTCAAATCATATAATAGACTTGGAATTATTACAAAAAAACAAGGCTTGTATATTGAAAGTATTAAAAATTATCAAAAAGCACTTTCTATAATTAAGGTGTTAAAAGAAAGAGAAAAATTTGAGATTACAGCACTAACTAATATTGGAAATACTTATCAAAAAAAGGGCGATTATGCAAATGCTATAAAATATTATAACAAAGCACTCGCCTATGATAGTATTGTCATAAAGCACCCAAAAAAATATGCGCGTTTAATAGATATCAAAGCCTATTCTAATTTATTAAAAGGTAATAAAAAACCTATTGTTTTAACAAATCTGTTAAAAAGTTTAGCCTTAAGAGAAAAAATTAAAGATTTTTCAGGAAGTGTAATAAGCGCCATACATATTGCTGATTATTACAAAGCAACTAATAATACACAAAACGCTTTATCATACGCCAAAAAGGCATTGTTGACTTCAAAAAAAACTTCGACAAGTGATTATGCACAAGCACTGATGACAATTGCAAATATTGACAAAAAAAATAGTGTAAA
>CAMZLV010000188.1 GCA_947311835.1 uncultured Lutibacter sp.
AAGAAGATTGTTTTTATCTTGGTAAAATCGTTAGAAAACACAGTTTTAAAGGTGAAGTTGTTATCAAATTAGATACAGACGAACCTGAATTATATCAAAATATGGAATCAATATTTGTACTTCATGGTACAAATTTGGTTCCTTTTTTTATTGAAAAAAGTTTGCTTCAAAAAGGAAATCAATTGAGAACCAAATTTGAAGGAGTAGATACAGAGTCAGATGCTGATGCTATTATGAAGTCTGGCGTGTATTTACCGTTAACGATGCTTCCTAAATTGACTGGAAATCAGTTTTATTATCACGAAATAATTGGCTTTACTTTAGAAGACACTAACTTTGGAGAAGTGGGAAAAATTGTAGGAATCAATGAAAAAACAGCACAGCCATTATTTGAAGTTGATAGAGAAGGTGTTGATGTTTTTATTCCGATGATTGATAATTTCATTAAAAAAATTGATAGAGAAGCTAATAAAATTATTGTTGAAACTCCAGAAGGTTTGATTGATTTGTATCTTTAATCTCATTCTGAACGGCGTGAAGAATCTTACTATTATTTTGTGATACAACAATTATATGGCTAATAAGATTTTTAGACTGCGCTCAAACTGACAATATCATTTTATGAAACCATTTACATTTAAACAATTCGCAGTTGCTCAAGATAAATGCGCAATGAAAATTGGTACTGATGCAGTTTTGTTAGGTGCTTGGACTTCGCTTGATTTTTTTCCGAATTCAATTTTAGATATTGGTACAGGAACAGGAATTTTGGCACTTCAAATGGCGCAAAGAAGTAATGCTGAAATTATTGATGCGCTTGAAATAGATGGCGATGCTTTTGAACAGGCTGTTGATAATTTTGAGCAGTCAGATTGGGGAGATAGACTCTTTTGCTATCACGCGTCATTAACCGAATTTGTTGATGAAATGGATGATAAATATGACTTAATTATTTCCAATCCGCCTTTTTTCACGTCTACTTATAAAAAAGATAAAATAACTGATAAAAGAGTGTTGGCAAGACATGTTGAGAGTTTGCCGTTTTCGGTTTTGTTGCAATCTTCATCAAAATTATTAACTACAAGTGGAAATTGCGCATTTGTAATTCCGTATGAAGAAGAAGAAAATTTCTTAAAAATTGCAGCGAAAAATAAGTTGTTTCCTAATAGTATAACACATGTCAAAGGCACGGAAAATTCGCCAATAAAACGGAGTCTGTTACAATTGTCATTTCAAAAAACGGAAGTTGATGTAAATGAATTGGTAATAGAAATAAAAAGACATCAATATACAGAAGCATATATTGATGTCGTTAAAGATTTTTATCTAAAAATGTAGTTTATAATTTATCAGGATTGTATCCTAAATAAGGAACAGATTTTTCGGTAAATTTCACACCATAATTTTCCAACTCTTTTAAAATAGGCTCGTACACATTTTTATCAATTGGTATTAAAACTCCTGTTTTGGTAATTTCGCCATTTAATATTTTTAAAGTAGCAATTGCAACAGGTAAACCTACTGTTTTTGCCATAGCCGTATAAGTTTGGTCGTCACCAATAACAACCATTTGAGATTCTATTTGCTGTTTTTTGCCCTCAAACTCGTATCCGAATTTATGACACATCACAATCATATCTTTATCGTCCTCTTGAAGTGTCCAACTATCCATCAGTATTTTTTGAAGAATTTGTGCAGGAGTTGCATTTTTTAATTCTACTTTTTTGGTTTTGCTAAAGATGTCTAGTTCCATTAATTTGTCCCAAATAATATCATCTTGATCTATTTTTAAATAATGGCGTAATTTTAATTCTACAGAATCTGTTGGATGATATGCTAAAAATGAATTTGTAAAATCGCGATACGTCATATTTTCTGAGTCTTCAATTTGGTAAGTATCATCAGTCATACCAAGTTGTATAAAAACATTCCAAGCTCTAGAAAAACCAACTTTTCTGATAGTCCCTCTATACAATGTAGGAATATCATCTAAACCATACACGCTACGGTATTTTAAAGAATCACGATTTGCATAGCCTTCAAATCGACCGTAGCCATCAATGTGTAAAAATTCTGTTCGTCTAAACAATTTTTGATATGGAATGTATTTGTACTTTCCTTCTTGAATAAACTTAGAAACACTTCCTTGACCAGCAACTACCACATTTCTTGGATTCCAACTAAATTTATAATTCCATAAATTATTGTCACTTTCAGGAGCGACTAAACCGCCTGTAAATGATTCAAAAAGGAGCATTTTAGCGCCTTTTTCTTTAATTCTGTCAATAATTTGCATGGCACTCATATGGTCAACTCCAGGATCTAAACCAATTTCATTCATAAATGTTAGTCCTTTTGCTTTTACATCAGTGTTTAAAGTTTGCATTTCTTTAGATACGTATGATGCTGTGATTAAGTTTTTGCCAAATTCAAGACAATCTTTAGCTACATCTAAATGAAATCGTGCTGGAAGCATCGATATTACAATATCTGCATTTTTCACTGCATTTTGTCTGTCTTCTTTTTCAAATACATTCAACGAAATAGCCGTTGCATTTGAATGTTGATTAATTTTATCTTCAGCCGTAACCTTGTCAACATCAGCAACAATGACGTGTAAATTTTCTTCAGATGATTTGTCTAACAAATATTTAATTAATGAAGATGATGATCTTCCTGCACCTATAACTAGTATGTTTCTCATTTTATGATTTGATTTAAAAGAATCTTGATTTTGTTTAATCTAATAGTATTTATCTTTCATCAGCAATAGAAATGCAAATTTAGTTAAATTATAGTTTTATTTTGCAATTTTATTAAAGCGATAATGCCAAACTCAGTAGTAAGTTTGTTGAATGATTTTTTTAAGGATGAAATTTAAGTCCTATTTTTGCATAAAACAAAATTTAATCAAATGAAGAATTTAAGTTTAATTATAACAACACTTCTAGGTGTAGTTGCCATTATGCTAGGTGCTTTTGGAGCACATGCTTTGAAAGAAAAATTAGGTGTTG
>CAMZLV010000189.1 GCA_947311835.1 uncultured Lutibacter sp.
AAAAGTTGAAGCGAGTTCTATAGAATTAACGCCAAACACATATGAAATTTGTGATACAGATTTAGATGGGAATTATACATTTAATTTATCAGAATTAGACAATTTAATAGTTTCAGACACAATAGGATTAGATTTTGAATATTACACCTCACAAACCGATGCTGATAATCAAACAGGAACGATACAAGGTGATTTTACAATACCAACTGACAATTATCGTGTGTTTATTCGAGTTAAAAACACGAATAACTGTGCTTATATATCATATGTAGATGTGAGTTATAGAGCAGATGCACAAGTAAATGTGGTGAATGATATTCTTAATGCTTGTGATGATAATAATGATGAATATGGTATTTTTGATTTAACTAGTTTTGAAACGTTAGTCACCAATGAAACAAACGTTAATTTTGCTTATTACAACAATGAGAATGATGCTAAATTACAACAAAACGAAATTACAGATCCAACAATTCATCAAAACACAACACCAACTTCACAACGTGTTTATGTAAGAGTTAGCACACCAAACAAATGTGATTCCATCACATCATTTAACATAGAAGTTATACATATAACACCACCAACATTAACAAGTGCAACATTCTGTACTGGAGATTCAGTAAATTTAGATATGGGTTCAAATTACGTTTCATATGTTTGGAGTACAGGAGAATTTTCACAAGATATTGATGTTGATACAGCAGGAACTTACACAGTAACATTAACAGACAGTAATGGATGTACAGGCACTTTTAGTGTGTCAGTAGCAGAATTACCACTTCCAACAGCAAACTCGGCACAAATAATAGAATGTGATTACGATGGATTAGCAGATAATTTAATGGAGTTTGATTTAAGTAGTTACAATGATTTATTAACAGGAAGTAATCCAAATGTAACGACACATTTTTTCTTAAATCAAAACGATTTAGACAACAATCAAAACGAGTTAAACAATCTTTTCACCAATACAGTTAATCCACAGACAGTATATGTAAAAATTGTAGATAACACGACATTCTGCTATAGTGAAACAACCTTAAAAGTTGAAGCGAGTTCTATAGAGCCTAACACAGCAACTTTAGAATTATGTGATGAATTAGATTCTGAAGATGGTATTAACACATTTGATTTATCACTAGCGACACCACAAGTAATAGAAAACTTACCAGCAAACACTCAAGTAACGTATTATCAAACTTTTAATGATGCTCAATTAGATATAAATCCATTAGCAAATTTTTATACAAACACAAATCCATATAATCAAACCGTGTATTCAAAAGTAACAAACAATCTTGGTTGTGTAGGTATTGGAGAAACACATCTAATCATAAATACTTTACCAAACTTACTAGAAGACGAAGAAGTTTTTTATTGCTTAAACACATATCCAGACACCATTGAATTAGACGCTGGAATTGATGGAGCATCTCCAAATAATTATTTTTATAATTGGAGTACAAACGAAACTACACCAAACATACAAATAAATGAATTTGGAGAATATACTGTTACAGTCACCTCATCAATTGACGGTTGCTCACAATCAAGAAAAATTACCGTAGTTGGATCAAGTAGTGCAGTTATAGAAAGTATTGAAATTTCAGACCCAGAAAATATAAATAGTGTAAAGATTATTGTTACAGGTATTGGAGATTATGAATACACGTTAGATGACGAATTTGGAATTTATCAAGACAGTAATTTATTTTTTAATATAGAAGGTGGTTTTCATACTGCCTATGTTAGAGATAAAAATGAATGTGGAATTGTAAGTAGAGATTTTACAAGTATAGAAATTCCTAATTTTTTCACACCAAATAATGATTTTTATAACGATACTTGGATGCCTATAGGATTATCAAGAGAACTACACAGTGATATAACCATTCATATTTTTAATAGATATGGAAAAATAGTAGCAAATTTAGACCCTTTTGGAGATGGTTGGGATGGTTTTTATTTAGGTAAAAAAATGATACAAGACGATTATTGGTATAACATACAATATACAGAGGTGTTTAATAAAACGAAACGGACGTTAAAAGGTCATTTTTCTTTAATAAGAAATTAACACATACACTTAAACGGATTGTTTTTTAGATAAAAAACAAAGCATATCTTTTTAGATAAAAAATCTTTTTTTATTTAGTTCCTAATATTCCATATCTTTACGGATTAGTGACAACTATTTTATAAACATTCTAATGTCTTTAATTCAAATAAATTAAAGCATCTAAAAATAAAAAATTATGAGCTGTACATCGTGCTCTACAGATAAAACAGGCGTTCCAAAAGGATGCAAAAGCAATGGAAATTGCGCTACAGGAAGTTGTGATAAACTCACAGTCTTTGATTGGCTTTCTAATATGACACTTCCTAATGGTCAAGAACCATTTAATATTGTTGAGGTTAGGTTTAAAAACGGACGAAAGCATTTTTACACCAATGAAGGATTACAACTATGTATGGGAGAAGTAGTAACCGTAGAAGGTAATTCAGGAGGTCATGACGTTGGAACTGTTACACTTACTGGTGAATTGGTACGCATTCAAATGAAGAAAAAAGGCGTTTCAATAGACAGTGAAGATGTTAAAAAAATATACCGAAAAGCAACAATTAGAGATATTGAAATTTGGGAACGTGCAAGAGATAAAGAAGTAGAAACACAACGCCGTGGACGTGAAATTTTAGGACGATTAGGACTTAAGATGAAACTATCAGACGTAGAATATCAAGGAGATGGAAACAAAGCAACGTTTTACTACACCGCTGATGAAAGAGTTGACTTTAGACAATTAATTAGAGATTTAGCAAGTGCTTTTAGCATACGAGTAGAAATGAAACAAGTTGGACTAAGGCAAGAAGCAGCGCGTCTTGGTGGAATCGGTTCTTGTGGTAGAGAATTGTGTTGCTCAACTTGGTTAACAGATTTTAGAAAAGTAAATACCGCTGCAGCAAGATACCAACAACTCTCATTAAACCCACAAAAATTATCAGGACAATGCGGTAAATTAAAATGCTGTTTAAATTTTGAATTAGACACTTATTTAGACGCTCTAAAATCGTTTCCAAAAAAAGAAACCATTATTAAAACCGAAAAAGGAAATGCTGTTTTTGTTAAAATGGATATTTTTAAAGAAATATTTTGGTATACCTATAAAAACGATTCGTTTAAATGGTTTAAACTAAGTTTAGAACAACTCAAAGAAATTATAGAAATAAATAAAGGAGGCGAAACCATTTCTTCTCTTGAAGATTATGAATTAGATATTGTTTCTACTCCTAAAGTTGATTTTGAAAATGTAGTAGGACAAGATAGTTTAACACGTTTTGACCAACCAAAACGTAAAAAGAACAATAGAAGACGTAAAAATAACAAAAAAAAAGCACCACAAAACAATCAAAATAGAAACCAACAACAAAACAGAAATAAAGGAAATAAAAACCCGAATCAAACGAGTCAAAATCCAAAAACCAAACAGCAACAAAGAAGAAAAAAACCAAACAGAAATAATCAAAATAAAAACAGAACAAACAATAGAACTCAAAAAAATGCGTAGCAATATATTTTTAATATTCCTTTTTTTAGGATTGATTTCATGCGATTCTAATCGAGTATATGACCAATATCAATCGGTTGAAAATAATGTTTGGTTAAAAGGTAATAGTGCGAAATTTTCTATAGAAATTTCTGATACACTGTCAAAAAATAATTTATTTATCAATATTAGAAATAATAAAGAGTATGAGTTTAGCAATTTGTTTTTAATAGCTAAAATGAATTTTCCAAACGGCTTTCAAGTTATTGACACACTTGAATATGAAATGACAGATAAGGCAGGAAATTACTTAGGTTCAGGATATACAGATATAAAAGAGAATAAACTTTTTTATAAAGAAAACATTCAATTTAAAAACTCAGGAATATACAATTTTCAGGTAGAACAAGCGATGCGAAAAATAAAAAATATAAAAGGATTAGACTCGCTTAAAGGAATAACAGATATAGGTTTTAGAATAGAAAAAGTAGTAGAATAAACAATTAAAAATGACAAAGAATACAACAAATAATTCAGATTTTAGCAATTACATAAAATGGTTTTGGCGCATCATTATTGGAGGTGTTTTTTTAGCCATTCTTCCATTTTTACTCGCATCGTTTGGTGCTTTAGGACATATGCCAACCTTTGAAGAATTAGAAAATCCTGAAAATAATTTAGCAACAGAAGTAATTTCTATTGACGGTAAAACACTAGGAAAATATGCTGTTGAAAACAGAACACCAATAAAATATAAGGATATTCCTCAAAACCTTGTTGAAGCATTAGTTGCTACCGAAGACGAACGTTTTTATAGTCACTCAGGAATTGATTTTAAAGGAACATTAAGAGCCGTATTGTCATTAGGTAAAAGTGGTGGAGGAAGTACAATCACGCAACAATTAGCTAAAATGACTTTTCACAAGCGTGAAAATGCAAATATGACAAAAAAAATCATTCAAAAAATTAAAGAATATGTAATTTCTGTTCGATTAGAACGTCAATATACGAAGTCAGAAATTTTGGCTATGTATTTGAATAAATATGATTTTTTAAATCAAGCAGTTGGTATTCGTTCAGCAGCACGTATTTATTTCGGAAAAGAACCAAAACAACTTACTGTAGAAGAATCTGCAATGTTGGTTGGAATGCTAAAAAACTCATCATTATACAATCCAATACGAAGAGAAAAACGAGTAAAACAACGTAGAAATGTTGTATTAAAACAAATGGCAAGAAGTGAATTTATTACTGAACAAGTTAAAGATTCATTACAAAAATTAGAACTCGGTTTAAATATACATAGAGAAGGACATAGTGATGGTTACGCAACCTATTTTCGTGAATATTTGAGAGATTTCATGAAAAAATGGATAAAAGAACATCCAAAAGCAGATGGGAAATATTATAATTTACACAGAGATGGATTAAAAATATATGTAACGATTGATTCTCGTATGCAAAAATATGCCGAAGAGGCTATGCAAGAACACATGGCTAATTTGCAACGTTCCTTTTTTAAAGAACAAAAAAGAAACAAAACAGCACCTTTTTATGATTTAGAAAAAGAAGAGGTAACAAAAACATTAGAGCAAGCAATGAAACGCTCTAACCGTTGGAAACGCATGAAAAAAGCAGGAAAATCAGAAAAAGAAATCAAAAAAACCTTCCATAAAAAAACAGAAATGAGTGTGTTCTCTTGGAAAGGAGATATTGATACAATAATGACTCCAATGGATTCTATACGCTACTACAAACACTTTTTAAGAGCAGGATTAATGGCTATAGAACCACAAACAGGTCATGTAAAAGCATGGGTTGGAGGCATTAATTACAAGCACTTTCAATACGATGCAGTAAAACAGCAAAAGCGCCAAGTAGGTTCTACATTTAAGCCTTTTGTTTATGCAACAGCAATTAATCAATTAAAATTATCACCTTGTGATAGTTTTCCGAATACGCCTTATACAATTCCGAAAGAAAAATATGGAATGCCAGAAGATTGGTCGCCAAAAAATGCAGGAGAAAAATATGGAGGAATGCTAACTTTAAAAGAAGCCTTAGCAGGATCAGTTAATGTAATCACTGCTCGCTTGATAGATAAGGTTCATCCTAAAACTGTTGCACGTTTGGCACATTCAGCAGGAATAACTAGCGAAATACCAGAAGTGCCATCAATTGCCCTTGGTTCGGTAGATTTAAGCCTTTTTGAGATGGTTGGTGCATATGCAACATTTGCCAATAAAGGATTGCGTGTAGAACAAATGATGATTACTAGAATTGAAGATAAAAACGGAACTATTTTAGAACAATTTATTCCAGACACAAAAGAAGTACTAAGTGAAGAATCTGCATATGTAGTTTTAAATTTAATGGAAGGCGTTACGCAATCAGGATCAGGAAGAAGATTGAGACATTGGACACGAAATCCTGATAAAATAATTACAGGTCATCCTTATAATTTTAAAAATGCCATTGCAGGAAAAACAGGAACAACGCAAAATCAATCTGACGGTTGGTTTATGGGAATTGTACCAAACCTTGCAACAGGAGTTTGGGTTGGAGGTGAAGATAGAGCAACACATTTTTATGGTATAGGCAAAGGACAAGGAGCATCAATGGCATTGCCAATTTGGGCATTGTTTTATAAAAAATGTTATGCAGATGCTTCATTACATATTAGTCAAGATGATTTTGAACGCCCTAATAATTTGTCAATTAAGTTAGATTGTTCTCAAATAGATAGCGATGACGATAATTCTTTAGACCAAGATGACGAACCAGATTTTTAAATATAAATAAACATAATTTCCGTTAAATCAGGAATATAAAAACGATAAAAATGATTAATAAAGTTGTAAAAAATGCCAAAGAAGCGCTAAAAGGTGTAGAATCTGGAATGGAGTTTATGCTTGGTGGATTTGGACTTTGTGGAATCCCAGAAAATAGTATTTCAGAGTTAGTAAGACTTGGAGTTAATGATTTAACTTGTATTTCAAACAATGCAGGAGTTGATGATTTTGGATTGGGATTACTATTACAAAAACGTCAAATCAAAAAGATGATTTCATCTTATGTTGGTGAAAATGATGAGTTTGAACGTCAAATGCTATCAGGAGAACTTGAGGTAGATTTAATTCCACAAGGCACATTAGCAGAGCGCTGTAGAGCAACAGGAGCAGGAATACCCGCTTTTTATACGCCTGCAGGTTATGGAACGGAAGTATCCGAAGGAAAAGAAACACGTGAGTTTAATGGAAAAATGTATGTATTAGAACATGCTTTTAATCCACAATTTGCTTTTGTAAAAGCATGGAAAGGTGATACTGCAGGAAATCTGATTTTTAAAGGAACGGCACGTAATTTTAATCCAATGATGGCAATGGCAGGAAAAATAACGGTTGCTGAAGTAGAAGAATTAGTTGAGGTTGGCGAGTTAGACCCAAATCAAATTCATATTCCAGGAATTTTTGTAAAACGAATTTTTCAAGGAAAAGATTATGAAAAACGTATAGAACAACGTACAGTACGAACAAAATAATAATACCATGAAAAAAATAATATTAACGCTACTTATATTTAGTACTTTTAGTGTTTTTTCGCAAAATACAATTTTTGATATTGCTCGTAAAGGTGACCTTGGTCAATTGAAACAACTCTTAAAAAAAGATGCTAATTTAATTAATAGTACCAACGAACACGGTTTTACACCTTTAATTTTAGCAAGTTATAGAAATGAGACTGAAGTAGTTTCTTATTTAGTACAGCAAGGCGCAGAAGTAAATATACTTAGTGAAATGGGAACGGCACTTATGGCTGCAACATTTAAAGGCAATACAAAAATTGTAGAAATATTGCTAAACAACCAAGCTAATCCAAATATTGCTGACTCAAAAGGCACTACAGCATTGCACTACGCGTGTATTGCACAAAATAGCGATATTGTAAAACTAATAAAAAAACACAAACCAAATTTAGAGTTAAAAGACGATAAAAATAAAACAGCATTAGACTATGCAATAGATTTACAAAATACAGAAATCATTCAACTACTTAAACCTTAAACAATATGAAAAAAATTACTCTATTATTAACCATTATTTCTGCATTAACATTACAAGCACAATATTCAACAGGTGATGTTACATTATCAAGCACAGCAGGATTAGAAATGAGTGTAAATGTTGATATTCAATCAACAGAAGTAACACTAACATTAAAAGGACCTTCAGATAGATGGTTTGCCATAGGTTTTGGAGGGGTCTGGATGGCAACAGTTTCTGATGTATTTGCGTATGACGGAACAGGTAACTATGACAAAATAGGACAAAACCAAGCAGCACCAGTAACTGACGCAAACCAAGATTGGACATTGGTTTCAAATTCAGTAGCAGGAACGCAACGAACACTTGTCGCTACACGTCCATTAACAACAGCAGATGCAGATGATTATACTTTTACAAACTCAACTGCAGCAATACCTGTAATTTGGGCAAGAGGGAATACAGCTTCAAATACATTTGCTTATCATGGCGAACGAGGTATAACAACGCTTAGTCCTACATCTACAGCAAGTGTTAACGAATACCAAGCAATAAATTTTGCAATGTATCCTAATCCAACAAATTCTGAGTTAAATATTGTATTACCAAGTAATATTACTATTGCAAAAATTGAAATATACGATACGTTAGGAAAAGTAGCCTTCTCTAAAAATATAAACGAAGTTTTTAATAATTTAGATGTTTCTACGCTTCATACAGGTTTGTATCTGATTAAGGTTATCACTGATGATAATACTTATGGAGTAAAACAATTTATAAAAAAATAAATACTAATGGCATTAGATAAAACACAAATAGCACAACGTATTGCTCAAGAGTTACAACACAATTGGTATGTAAATCTTGGGATAGGAATACCGACATTAGTTGCTAATTATATTCCAAAAGGAATAGATATTGAATTTCAATCTGAAAACGGATTATTAGGTATGGGACCTTTTCCTGTTGAAGGAACAGAAGATGCCGATTTAATTAACGCAGGAAAACAAACCGTAACTATTTTACAAGGAGGATCACTGTTTGACTCAGCAATGAGTTTTGCTATGATTAGAGGTCAACACGTACAATTAACAGTACTTGGCGCAATGGAAGTGGCTCAAAATGGTGATATTGCAAATTGGAAAATTCCTGGAAGAATGGTTAAAGGAATGGGAGGCGCAATGGATTTGGTAGCAAGTGCTGATAATATTATTGTTGCTATGATGCACACTAATAAACGTGGAGAGTCAAAACTATTAAAAAAATGTTCATTGCCATTAACAGGAGTAGGATGTGTAAAAAAAATAGTAACAAACCTTGCTGTTTTAGATGTAACTGCAGACGGTTTTAAACTATTAGAACGCGCTCCAGGAGTAACGGTAGAAGAAATTAAAAACGCAACAGAAGGAAATTTAATTATTGAAGGAATTATTCCTGAGATGAAGTTATAATAGTATTAAAAATAAGAAAGACCTCACACGTTTTATAAACTTGTGAGGTTTTTTAAAATATAATTTTAGGTAAATATGAAAATACTTTCATACAACGTAAATGGAATTAGAGCAGCATTAAAAAAAGGTTTTATTGATTGGTTAAAGGCTGCAGATCCAGATGTATTATGTATTCAAGAAACAAAAGCTCACAAAGAACAGTTAGATTTAACTCTTTTTGAAGAAGCAGGATACAATTATCATTATTGGTTTTCGGCACAAAAAAAAGGATATAGTAGCGTTGCAATATTATGTAAAGAAGAACCAAAACATGTAGAATACGGAACGGGAATTGAAACGATGGATTTTGAAGGACGTAATCTTCGTGTAGATTTTGATGATATATCAATAATGAGCCTATATTTACCGTCAGGAACCAATGATGCTAGACTTGATTTTAAATTAAATTATATGGATGAATTTCAAGAATACATCACTAATTTAAAACAAGAAATTCCGAATTTAGTTATTTGTGGCGATTATAATATTTGTCATCAAGAAATAGACATACACAACCCTAAAATGAAAGGTGTTTCAGGGTTTTTACCTATAGAACGTCAATGGATAGGAAACTTTATAGAAAGTGGATTTATAGACACATTTAGACATTTTAATAAAGAACCTCATAACTACAGTTGGTGGAGTTATAGAGCCAATTCTAGAAACAATAACAAAGGTTGGCGTATAGATTATTGTATGGCAAGTAAACCTTTAAAAAACCGTTTACAGCGCGCCTTTATTTTACCTGAAGCAAAACATTCTGATCACTGTCCAATAGGAGTTGAAATAAAATAAATGAAATTAAAACAATATATACTTCTTTTTTTTAGTTGCTTTTGGATGACTTCATTTGCTCAAGACACCATTTTTCTTGAGAAACCGAAACCAATTCAAGTTAAAGATTCATTAAGAAAGACAATTATAACACTTGAAAAAGAAATAAAAAAAGACACAATTGCACCTGTTTTTGTAACAAAAAACGGATTAAAAGAAGACATTGAAGCAACTTTGATAGATAGTCTTTGGCTACAAGAACTCTATAATTCACCTCTATACGATACCATTCAATACGTAATTGACGATACTAAGTTAGTAGCCGTTCAATTAGATGAATTACCAACAGAATTATTAAAAGAACGACTTGAAATACTAAACAGCGAAACACCTTTTAATGTAGAATACAACCAAAGTTTAGAACGATTGATAAAAACATACTTAAAAACGAGAAAAGGTGCGTATAGTAACTTATTGGCGCGTGCACAGTTTTATTTCCCTATGTTTGAAGAAAAGTTAGATAAATATGATATTCCACTTGAAATAAAATATTTAGCAATTGTAGAATCAGCATTAAAACCAAGAGCAAAATCAAGAGTTGGAGCTACAGGATTGTGGCAGTTTATGTATCAAACAGGAAAACAGTTTGGTTTAAACGTAAGTTCATATGTAGATGAACGTCAAGACCCTTTAAAAGCAACAGAAGCAGCGTGTAAATACCTTACAGCCTTATACCGTGTTTTTGGAGATTGGGATTTAGCATTAGCAGCATATAACTCAGGTCCTGGAAACGTAAACAAGGCAATTAGGCGTGCATCAGGAAAACGAAATTATTGGAATATTCGCCAGTTTTTACCAAGAGAAACAGCAGGATATTTACCAGCATTTTATGCGACTTTATATATAATGAAATATGCTGACGAACACAATATAAAATCTAAAAAAGCAACTATTAATAGATTTGAAACCGACACCATTCACATAAAAAAGCAAGTTACTTTTGAGCAAATAAATAAGTTTTTAGATGTAGATATTGAAATGTTACAATTTTTAAATCCGCAATACAAATTAGATATTGTTCCCTATCGAAAAAACAAACAATTTTATATTAGATTACCTTTATATAATATTGGTCAATTTATTGATAATCAAAAAGAATTATATGCTTTTGTTGATGCTGAGGAATCAAAAAGAGAAAAGCCATTACCAAAATATATTGAAATGAACGATAGGATGCGCTATCGTGTAAAAAGTGGCGATTATTTAGGAAAAATAGCTAATAAATTTGGCGTAAGCATCAGTGCGCTAAAAAGATGGAACGGACTGCGAAGTAATAGGTTAAAAATAGGGCAACGTTTAACGATTTATCCAAAAAACTTAACATCATCTGCTAAAAAGGCAGTAACACACAAGCATGTTAAAAAACCGCTTCCAAAAGGTGAATTTACATCGTATATCGTTCAAAATGGCGATTCACTTTGGACAATCGCTAAAAAATATCCAAACGTTACTATCGAAAATTTAAAAGATTGGAATGATATTTGGAGTGTTAAATCTTTAAAACCAGGAATGAAACTAAAAATATTTAAAATTTAGATATTATGAAAAAATTAGCACTAGTTAGTATATTATTTTCACTACTTATTTCTTGCTCTTCAGGCGAGTCAAAATTAGTATTACAACATTCAGCAGGACAAGTAAATCAACTTCTTGTAGTGATGAATGCAAAATTATGGCAAGGAAAAGAAGGCGATGTTTTACGAGAAGTTACAGGAGAAGAAGTACTTGGTTTGCCACAAACCGAACCGCAATTTAAAGTAAATCAAATTTCGCCATCTGTATTTAAAAATCTTTTTAAAACACAGCGAAATATTTTAATGGTTGGTTTGGGAAAAGAGAATGGTTTTATTGTAAAAAAAGACGTGTATGCATCGCCTCAAGTGGTTGTTTCAATAGTTGGAAAAAACAAAGAGGATTTGATAAGAATTATTAATGAGAACAGGCAAAAAATAATTACTTCTTTTAAAAATGAAGACATAAAACTACTTCAGAAAAAAAACAGAAAAAGTTTGTTTGACACTTCTAAATTAAAAACCTTCAACGAAATAGGAGTGAGTTTAGAAATTCCGTTTAAGTTTAAATTAGTTGACGATACAGGCGATTTTTTATGGATGAGAAGACGTATAAAACAAGGTCAAAGCATGAATATTATTGTTTATGAACTTCCTATAAAATCTTTAGATGATGAACAAGGTAAAAACATTGTATCAGTAAGAGATACGATTGGTAAAAAACACATTCCAGGACAATATGACGGTACGTATTTAATAACCGAACAAGCCTATTCGCCTCATATATTTAATGTTGAATTAAATGGTAAAAAAGCATTTGAAACTCGTGGAAAATGGGAAGTAAAAGGTGATTTTATGGCAGGACCATTTTTAAATTACACAGTAGTTGACAAGTCAAATAACAGACTTGTAGTTGTAGAAGGCTTTGCTTATGCTCCAGCAACCAATAAGCGTGATTATATGTTTGAGTTAGAAGCGATATTAAAAACGTTGAAGATAAAGTAAGATTAATTTCTAATTTTTTCTAAAAACACTTTTATTTTTATCATACTCAAAATTTTGTACTCGGAATAAATCTAAAATACTGTGATAGAAAAAATCGGTTGAGAATTGTTTGTTTTTATTATCTTCTAGTGCTAAAACAAGTTCAGGATATGAGGATTTAAACTCATCAGAATACCAAACAATCATAGCAGGATTTTTACTCGCTTCACTCTCTTGAGCATGAAGCCATTTCCCTTCTTCACCTAATATTTCGCCGTGATCAGAAACATACATTACAATTGATTTTGTATGTGTTTTTTCTACTGATGATATTACTGTATCAATAAAATTATCTAAATACAATAGCGTATTATCATATGAATTAATAATCTGCTGAGGTGCTAATGAAGGAATATGTTTACTGTCAATTACAGGAGTAAATTTTCTAAATTCAGATGAATACCTATTTTCGTACCACCAATGACTTCCTACCATATGTAAGGTTATAAATTGATTTTTTTTTGTTTTTAATATTGAGTCAAAAGGTTGTAACATTTTTTCATCCAACGCCTTGTTAAAACTCATTATAGACCTAAATTTATCAATTAATTGTACGTTTTGGTTACTTCGTATTATTGGCGCATAACTTTTTACAATAGTACTATTTCCAATCCACGAAGTTTTATAATTTACAGCGTTTAAAACAGAAAACAAGGAAAATACGTTATTTGATTTTACTACATCATCTATACTTTGGTTGGTTAATAGTTGTTTTACACTTGCAACAGTATATGTTAAAGATGTATAAATATTTGGGTAACTGATAATATTTGCTCTCTGAGATAATTTTGGAGAAGTATTTCTTGAATAGCCATTTAGTTGGATGTGATCTGCTCTAACTGATTCACCAAGAATAAAAACAAAATTAACATCGTTGACATCTGAAGTTACTTTTGTATCAATTGGTAATAGATGAATATCGTCTTCTTGAAAAAACTCAATAAAACTATTAAATGCAACATATGGAAGGCGTGATTTAAAAGTATTATATCTATAATTTTCTACAAAAAAATAAGTTGCAACACCAAGTATAGCAAGTAGGGTTAAAGGTGATTTTAATTGATTAATTTTTATTTTTCTGTATTGTTTAAAAATAAGGAATAAAACCAATCCAATAAATAGAATAAACCCAACAAAAGGCAAAGTAATTAATTCAACAGTAACTAAAAGGCTCGTCTGAAAAATAGATTCAACCATTGATTTTGTAATACTCAAATCTAAAGTATATTTATAAAACCCAAAAAATGAGAGAATTGTAAATAACAGAGGGAATAGACTATAAAACACATATTTATTGACGCTTATGAAATAAAGTATTCCAAAAAACGAAAATTGCAATAATAAAAAATGGATAAAATAGATTGAATAATCTTTAAATCCACTTAATGGAATATGATAATACGAAGATAGTGTAATGAAAAACCCAACAATAACATTCAATAGAATATGAAAGTAAAATTGTTGTTTATATTTTTTAAAAAAGTTCAATAATATTATTCTTTTTTAGTCCAAGAATCTCTTAAAGGTACAGTTCTATTAAACACTAATTTTTGTTCAGACGAATCATCATCAACACAAAAATAACCTTTACGTTGAAACTGGAATTTATCACCTTTTTTTGCGGATGCCAAACTCGGTTCAACAAAAGCCGTAATAATTTCTAACGAATTTGGATTAACAAACTCCATAAAATCTTTGTCTTTATGGTTGTCAGGTGCTTCGTCACTAAATAAACGGTCATACACTCTAACTTCTGATTCTACTGCGTGTTTTACAGAAACCCAATGTAACGTTCCTTTTACTTTACGTTTACTTGCTTCAGTACCACTTCCACTAAGGGAATCTTCATCATATGTACAGTGAATTTCTGTAATATTGCCATTTTCGTCCTTTAGGCAACTTTCTGCTTTTATGATGTAAGCATTCTTTAAACGCACTTCTTTTCCTAATTTTAATCGGAAAAATTTCTTGTTTGCTTCTTCTCTAAAATCTTCTTTTTCGATGTAAATTTCACGAGAAAACGGTACATTTCTACTTCCAAAACCTTCAGCATAATCATTATAATTGGCATCTAATAACTCCTCCTTATCTTCAGGATAATTAGTAATAACTACCTTTATAGGATCTAAAACTGCCAATACTCTAGGCGCTGTTTTGTTGAGGTGATCTTTAATGCAAAATTCTAATAAAGCAACATCAGTTACATTATCACGCTTTGAAATACCAGAAACATCACTAAAATTTCGGATAGATTCTGGCGTATAACCTCTTCTTCGTAAACCTGAAATTGTTGGCATTCTTGGGTCATCCCAACCATTTACAGTACCATTTTCAACCAATTGTAATAACTTACGCTTGCTCATAACGGTATAACTCAAATTACGGCGAGCAAACTCACGTTGTTTTGGTCTTAATTTATCATTTTCAACTACTTGATCTAAATACCAATCATATAATTCTCTGTGACTTTTAAATTCTAACGTACATATAGAATGTGATATTTGCTCTATATAATCAGATTCACCATGTGTCCAATCATACATAGGATAAATGCACCAATCATCACCCGTTCTGTGATGTGATTTTTTTAAAACTCTATACATTATTGGGTCACGCATGTGCATATTATTATGCGACATATCAATTTTGGCTCTCAGCACACAAGCACCTTCATCAAACTCACCGTTTTTCATTTTTTCAAACAAAGAAAGGTTTTCTTCAATAGTTCTATTTCTATAAGGACTATCAGTTCCTGCACTAGTTGGCGTACCTTTTTGTTGTCTTATTTCTTCTGATGATTGCTCATCAACATAAGCCTTACCTTCTTTTATTAATTTTATAGCCCAACTGTATAATTGCTCAAAATAATCTGAAGAATAGCGTTCATTTGCCCATTTAAAACCAAGCCATTTAATATCTTTTTTGATAGCATCTACATATTCTTGTTCTTCTTTGGCAGGATTTGTATCGTCAAAACGTAAATTTACTGGTGCATTATAACGCTCTCCTAAACCAAAATTAAGACAGATTGAAGCTGCATGACCAATATGTAAATATCCATTTGGTTCTGGTGGAAAACGAAAACGTAATGTATCATTACTTAATCCGTTTGCTAAATCTTCTTCAATAATATGCTCAATAAAATTGAGGCTTGTTTTCTCTTCTGCCATGTTTCAAAAATTGAATTGCAAATTTATAGAAAAAATACATCAATTTAACTAGTTTTTAATAGTAGTACTGAAAATAGTATTAATTAACTTGAAATAGCATTAGCTATATAAGTTAGATAAACAAATTTAAATTCAGTTCATCAAATGAAAGTCTTTTATAACTTAACGAAACACGGACTTAGTTAAACACTTGTTTTTTTAAGTTAATTACAATGTAATTTTGATATTAATTAAATATATAAATATGAAAAAAAGAATACTTATTTTATTAAACACTTTGCTATTAAGCGTTTTATTTTATGGACAAAACACGCCAATACCATTTGGTGATTTTAATATTTCTACAGATATCCAAAACTGGACAGTTTTACCTAATAATGTAACAAAATCATGGTTTAACGGAGGATGTCAAGCAATGTTTGTAGATAATCTAGCAATCAATCAAAACGCAACAATTGTATCTTCTGTTTTTGGAGTTGCCTTAACTGGTGACTATGAGTTAGAATTAGATTATGGATTAGTTTATACAACAACAGCAGCTGTTTTTGAATTAATAGACTCAACAAATAATATAATAAGTGCCACATCTATTACTACCGTTTCAGGAACTTGTACAGATTGGCCAAATAGTAAAACAAGTAATGTTATTTTTACAAACTTAAGTTCAGGAAATTACCAATTAAAAATAACAATTCCTAAATCTCAATTTTTTCTTGATGGTGCTAGTCTAGGCGTTTACAATCCTATTACTATAAGCGGAACTATTAATGATTCGAGTTGTTCTAATGGTAATTTGATTAATGATTATCCTATAAAAATTACAAATTTAAGTGATAATTCAACTGCATATACTACTTCAGTAAATGGGAGTTATACTTTTATTATAAATAACGTCTCAGGAAATTTTTTAATAGAACCTATTATTAATAGCACAACTACCACAATACCAAATAGTATTGCTCTAAATATAACTACATCTTCAAATACATATCTTAATAATGATTTTTGTTTATCAAGTACACTTAGTGGCGTGGATGTTGCAACAGAATTAGTTAGTGTCAACTTAGCAAGACCAGGATTTACGTCTAATTATAATTTAATTTTTAATAATAATGGCGCTACAACTTCTTCAAACGGAACGATAGTGCTAAACTATGATGCCTCTAAAGCAACATTTCAATCGGCTTCTATTGCTCCTACAAGTACTACTAGCAATTCTATTACTTGGAATTATACCAACCTCACAAGCCTTGAAATTAGAAATATAAATATTGTTTTTGATGTATTGCCACCACCAACAGTAAATTCAGGAGATGTTTTAAGTTTTACAGGAAATATTACAGCAACATCAGATGTAAACTCTGTTAATAATACCACAACTTTAAATCAAACAGTAGTAAATGCTTACGATCCTAATGATGTATTATGTATTGAAGGAAATGAAATTACACCATCTCAAATTTCAGATTACTTAACCTATAGAATTCGTTTCCAAAATACTGGTACTGCATCTGCCGTTAATATTTCAGTTAAAACAAGTTTAGATGCAAACTTAGATTGGACTTCTTTTATTCCTTTAACATCGTCAGACCCATATACTACTTCATTGGTAAATGGAGAACTTACAGTTAGTTTTAATGGTATAAACTTAGCTGATAGCACAACTAATGAACCAGCAAGTCATGGATGGGTATTTTATAAAATTAAGCCTAAGAACACATCTATTAATGGAGATACTTTTAATGCATCAGCAAATATATATTTTGATTTTAATCCTGCAATTGTAACAAATACATTTACAACTACAGTGGTAAATCCAGAAACCTACGTGCCAGACGACAACTTTGAAAACTATCTAGAAACACACGATGCTGTAGGAAATACTGTCGCAGTTGGCGATGTCTCAAGTATGGGAAATGGTATTGCAAATGATGATTATGTTACTACTGCTAATATTAATACAGTGATTAGTTTAAATATACCTTATCAAAATATTTCCAATTTAACAGGTATTGAAGGTTTTAGTAATTTACATTATCTGGAGGCTACAGGAAATAATCTGACTACAGTAGATATTAGTCAAAATATTAATTTAGGACAAGTGTCTTTTAATTCGAATCAATTAACATCAATAGATTTAAGTTCCAATCTTAACCTCACTTCATTTAGTTGTTTTAATAATCAGTTAACAGAAATAGATTTAAGTTTAAATACAAGTCTAACGCAGTTATATTGTGTAGCAAATACACCTTTAACGACTATAAAAATAAATAATGGAAACAACACGAATGTTACAACTATGAATGCAACTAGTTGTCCAAATCTAACCTGTATTTTTGTAGATGATGCTGCGTATAGCGCAGCGAACTGGTCACAAGTAGACGCTACAAGTACTTTTGTAAATAATCAGGCAGAATGTGATGCTGTACTTACAGTAAATAATTATCAATATAACGGTTTTATCACATTTCCTAATCCAGTAGTTGATAACATTATGATTAATACTTTAGACAAAGGCACGTATACAATTACAAGTTTAAATGGTAAAAGCTTACAAATAGGAAGTATAGAAGTTGGTGATAACTCAATAAACGTTTCATCTATTTCTAGTGGTTTATATTTATTATCTATCAAAACAGAAAAAGGTTCAATAACTCAAAAAATAATAAAAGAGTAGTATTTCTACATACAGTTTTTTGTTTTGCCATTATGAGTATAGTCGAAAACCTCAATTATTTGATAATAAATAAATTGTCATTTCTAAAGATTCTTCATTTTATTCAGAATGACACTTTTTAGCTATTTTCAAGATTTAATGAATAACATAAATAAATCAAACAAGGACTTTATTATACCAAACATCTATTATGTTAAATGAAACAAACAAATAAAAGAGTTCTTTTTATATTTGATAAAACACGCTTAAAGTATAACAGTGCATCCACATATGTAATACAACTTGATGGTTTAACAGGTGAAGGTGTATAATACATTGATACAGATGGCGAAGGAATAGATTAACAAAAACACATTATTAATAAATGAAAAAGAAAATTTTAATAAGAAGTGTGTTGCTATTAGTTTTTAGCACTATAAGTATAACATTTAACTATATTATATTAATAAAAACTAAAAAACACACTTCTTTTAAACAAGCAGAGGCTTACAGACACAAAAACCCTAAAATAATAATTACCAAAGTTAATACTGAGTTAAAAGAGCGACAAAAATCGTATAGTAGTATTGATGTTAAAGATTATATAGAACAAGATAATTATAAAAAAACAGAATAATATTCAAAATAAAATAACTGCCAAGTATTTTTAAACTTTAAACTATGAAAAAAACAGTATTGACACTAATTACAATCTGTGTATTTGGAATAACCAATGCGCAAGAAAAAGCAAATCATAATACCACAAGGAGTAAAATGTCAAGTGACATTATGGTTAAAGAAACAGGAGACTCTGTTGATGAAGATTGTGATGGTATTACAAATAGTAAATTATTTGTAAAAATAACCAAAAGAGGCACGCCAGATTTACACTTGCATTGTTGTGCTTTAGTTAAAAGAGGTTGGGAAGATGCTACAGCAATAGCTGTGAAAGAAGCATCCAAAAAAGCGCATACACAAAAACATATTTTTGTAAAAAATAATGTTAAGTATTATTACAATGGCGATTTAGATAAACTAAATAAATGTAATGCAAAATTAAAAGAAGCAGGATGGATTGCCGAAAATCGCTCAATACCTAACGCAACGAAACGTAAAAGAAACAAAAACTTTAATCGTAAAGGAGAAAGAGTAAAAAGAACTCAATTTTAATATCTAATAACGAAGAGGTTTAATATATTTTTAAAGAATAACAATGAATTAAAACTAGTATCTTTACATCAAAAAAACATAGTTAATCCATGAAAAAACTCCATCTCACAATTTTTTTACTTTTGATTTGGGGTTTTTCTTTTGCCCAACAATACACTAATTATAATGCTAAAAACGGCTTACCAAGCAATCATGTATATCGCATAACGCAAGATATAAACGGTTTTATATGGTTTATAACTGACAAAGGAATGGTTAAGTTTAATGGTTCAGAATTTAAAACCTTTACGATAAGAGATGGCTTACCAACCAACGATATATGGAATATTGCAGCAACACCAAACGGTAATGTTTGGTATTTCTCAAAAGCATCAAAAGTAGGTTATATAAAGCACGATAGTATTTATGCTTTTTCAAGTGAAAAACAAGATGAGATATTGCATCCTATGAATAGAGATATTTTAGGTAATAATATTGCTTTTAGTAATTCTATCGATTATTTTTATTTAGAAAATAATGTTTGGAAAAAACGCTCTACTTATGGAGGGTTTTCAGAGTTAAAACAATATCGTACTTTCTTAAAACATCCAAAACTAGATAGATTTCAATTTTCAAAAGATAAAAAACACCTTCTTTTTATTGATAAAAAAAATAAGAATATTAAAACAACAACAATGCCAAAAAGTATTGCTTTAGCATATACACGATCTCAAATAAATGACAGTACTTATATATGGCTATCAGATGTTGGATATACTGTTTTAAATCTAAATACATATGCTGTAAAAAGTCAACTTTTTAAAAATCAAATTGATATCAATAAATCAAAATACGTGCGTTTACACATAGTAAACAACCAAGTACAAATAACAGGAGAAGGCTTTGTGTCTGTATTAGATAACAATTATAACTTAATAAAAACACACTATATTCCAAAGCATTTAAAAGCACACTTTTCGTTTATTGATAAGCAAAATAATTTATGGATGGCAACATTTACAAATGGTGTTTATAAGTTGCCAGTATCTAAAAAAAATGCAGTTTATACTCTTACAGATGATAAAGTAGGTAAAATTAAAAAAATAGGAAATGATATACTTACAACCGTATTAAACAAAGGGTTTTATAAATATGACAGTATTACTAAGCAGTTTACTCCATTTATTAAAGAATCGGATTATAGTTATGGAGTGTATGATATTAAAGCATTGGGCAAACACTATTTTATTACAACTAAAAAAATAATATCCTTAAAAAAGGGGCTTAAAAACCAAACGTTTTTTAATGAAACTGCACGCCAACTGGTTTATCATAAAGGATATTTATATGGTAACTATACTTTAAGACTTAACAAACTTAACAGTGAAGATTTAAGCATAGAAAAAACATATTTATACAATGGTATTAAAACCTTTATATCTTTTAAAGATACACTTCTTATAGCAACATCCAACGGTTTAAAAGTATTAAAAAAAGACAGTATTGTTTCGCTTAAATTTAAAACCAAAAAACCTCATTTAATTCAAAAAACACCTATATTAAATCTTACTAAGTTAAGTAAAAATTGGTTGCTAGTTGGTACTGATTCATACGGCGCTTTTATTACTAATTTAGACACTATAATTCCATTAAAAGAAACAAATTACTTAAGTATAAATGATGCTTTTGTAGAAAAAAACGATCTTTGGTTAGCAACTGACAATGGTGTATTGTATTATCAAAAAGATTCAACTAATAATTATAGATATAACACTTCATATACTGAAGCGGATGGTTTATTATTAAAAAATATAAAATCAGTTTATGCAACGTATAACGACTTAATAATAACTAGTAATTCAGGAGTAGTTACAATACCAAAAAAGAAACAAAAAAACAGCCAATTACTTGGTATTTATGTAAATGAACTAAAATATAACAACAAAATAGCCACTTCTAATAACTTTACCTACACCAACAATAATACGGTAAATGTCACCATTGAAAGGATAGATTTTTCAGAAAATAAAACGCCTTCAATATATAAATACCAATTATCACCTATTCATGAAGAATGGATTTCTACCACTTCCAAACACATTTCGTTTTCTAACTTACAGCCCAATAAATATCAATTAAAAATCAAATCAAATGATAAAGAAAACAGCGTTGCATTTACAATAATACCACTTTGGTATCAAACGAGTGTTTTTAAGGCATTATTTTTAATATTTGGCATAATAACACTATTATTTTTAATAAAATGGAACAGAAAAATAGTAGAACAAAAAACAAAAGAAAAGTTAGCAATTAAACAGCAAATGGTAGAACGTGAATTATATGCATTACGATCGCAAATGAACCCTCATTTTGTGTTTAATTCATTAGCAGCAA
Organism: uncultured Lutibacter sp.; assembly: GCA_947311835.1. Classification (GTDB taxonomy): domain Bacteria; phylum Bacteroidota; class Bacteroidia; order Flavobacteriales; family Flavobacteriaceae; genus Urechidicola. Next base: position 21,840 of record CAMZLV010000189.1, read on the forward strand.
TACAATATTATATTTTTAAAAACGATTATGAATCATCAGAGCAATATTTAGTTAAGTTTTCGCAGTTAATTCGTAGGTTTTTTGAACTATCAAAAGAAAAAGAAATAACATTACAAGAAGAAATTAATTTACTCAAAAATTATTTAGAAATAGAAAAATTACGATTTAAAGAGAAACTATCTTTCACCTTTAATATTGATAAAAATTTAGCCTTAGATTCAGTTAAAATTCCGACAATGTTATTACAACCAATCGTTGAAAACGCTGTAAATCATGGTGTTTTTAACAAATTAGAGAACGGTTTGGTTACCATAAATTTTAAAAAATTAAGCACGAATAGTTATCAAGTAGAAATTATTGATGATGGAGTAGGATTTGAGAATACTGTTAAAAAGAAATTTAATAAAAAAAGTTCATCAATGGTACTTCAAGATAGGTTACGTTACTTAAATGAACATCAAAACCGGAAAATTGTGTATATTACACAAGTATTAGACGCAACAAAAAAAGACAAAGGGAATATTTCTAAATTTACAATCACACACTCATGAAAACTGTAAAAGCAATTTTAGTAGACGATGAAATTTTTAATTTAAAAGGATTAGAACAAAAAATAGAAAAATTATTTCCTGAAATAGAAATTTCAGGATGTTTTCAAAAACCAGAAGAAGCGATAGAGGCTATAAATAAAACACCTCCTGATATTTTGTTTTTAGATATTCAAATGCCTAGAATTAATGGTTTTGAATTATTAGAGAAGTTAAACGTCCTTAATTTTCAAATAATTTTTGTAACTGCGTATAGTGAATATGCTATTGAAGCTTTTAAAAAATCAGCGATTGATTATGTTTTAAAACCGATAGATACGAACGATTTAAAAACAGCAATTGACAAAGCATTGCAAATAATTGAGTTAAAAAAAGAACACGAATCGAATCTTAAATTAGTTGGGTTTTTGAGTGATACAATATCACAATCAAACAAATTAATAATTCCTACAACCAAAGGAATTTCGTTTATTGAACAAAATAACATTTTAACGCTTGAAGGTTATCAAGGCTATACTAAAATTCATTTATTAGATTCAGAAACAATTGTGAGTTCGTATAATTTAGGAAAATTTGAAAAACAATTAAAAGGGCAATTTTTTAAAACGCATAAATCTCATATTGTAAATCTTACCTATGTAAAACATTTTGAAAATGAAGGTTATATTGTGCTTAAAAATGAACTGCGAGTGCCAATAGCAAAAGCAAACAAAAAAGAATTCCTTTCGTTTATGGCTGCTAATATTTAGTTGGTTTAAAGAGCAATTTCAAATAACGCCAAACTTCCGTTGTAATGTGCAGGCATTCCTTTTAAAGCGTCTATTTTAATGGTTTCAATATACCTAAAACCACATTTAATATAATAGTCAATTAGTTTTTGATTATGTCCTAATGTATCAAGACGAATATATCTTTTTTGATGTATTTCACAGTATTCTTTTGCCCAATTTATGATGATTTTTACAAAACCGCGTCCTCTAAATTTCTCATTTACCGCGATTCGATGTATATAAATAGAAGGCTGTTTATCTTTTTTTTTCCAAATGATTTCATCGTTAAAAGTAATTGCAAAAACACAAGCAATTTCATTGTCAATTAAAATTTTCCACTGTCTTTTTTCTCTAATTTCATTTTCAATAAGGCATCTTTCAAAACCAATCCATTGCTCCATAAATACGGCTATTTGATATTTTGATGCTTCGTCATAACGTTTAAATATTTCATCAATATCTTCAATAGTACTATTTATTATTTTCATTTTTTTAAGCAGTTTCTTTCGTTAACAAGCAACCAACTTCTACTTCAGGATACAGTTCACTAAATTTCATTACTTTATTTAGTCCAACACGCTTATTTATATGGTTTCTAGTTAATTCTTCAGGTTTATTTAATCCAGCAGCAGCAAGTAATTCTAAGAAACTATGTACAGTTTCATGATGATAATTTTTAACTCGTGCTGCTTTATCTTCTACAACCAAACCTTTCATTAATGATTTGTTTTGTGTAGCAACTCCAACAGGACACGTATTGGTATTACAAAGTAAGGCTTGAATACAACCAACAGATAGCATCATAGCACGTGCGCTATTACACACATCAGCACCAAGCGCTATTACTCTTGCCATATGAAAACCTGAAACAATTTTACCTGCAGCAATAATTTTAATATCTTTTTTAAGGTTATAACCAACCAATGTATCGTGAACAAAAACTAATCCATCACGCAATGGCATACCAATAGAATTTGAAAACTCAACAGGTGCTGCACCAGTTCCTCCTTCACCACCATCTACAGTAATAAAATCAGGAATAATATTTGTTGATAGCATTGCTTCACACAAATCAATAAATTCTTGTTTTTTACCAACGCATAACTTAAATCCAACAGGTTTTCCTCCTGATAAATCTTTGCATTTTTTTATAAACTGCATCATTTCTATCGGATTTGAAAATGCAGAATGAGTAGGAGGAGAATGTACATCATTATAAGGTTCTATATGACGTATTTTTGCAATTTCAGGTGTGTTTTTCTTTGCAGGAAGTATGCCTCCATGTCCAGGTTTTGCACCTTGTGAAAGTTTAATTTCAATCATTTTTACTTGATGTTTTTGCGCACCTTCTTGAAATGTTTTATCACTAAAATTTCCATTTTTATCTCTACAACCAAAATATCCTGTACCAATTTGCCAAACCAAATCTCCTTCGTGTTTTAAATGATGCGGACTCAAACCTCCTTCGCCTGTATTATGAGAAAAACCTCCCATTTTAGCACCTTTATTCATTGCCAACACTGCATTTTTGCTTAATGATCCAAAACTCATTGCAGAGATGTTTAACAAACTCATAGAATACGGTTGCTTACAGTCTTTGTTTCCAACCGTTACTCTTGGAAACTCACCAACATCTTTTGTGTGTTTTGCATACATTGAATGATCCATCCATTCGTATCCTGATCGATAAACGTTCATTTGTGTACCAAAAGGCGTAGTTGAGGTTTCTTTTTTTGAACGAGAATATACTAAGGTTCTAAAAATACGGTTAAACGGTCTTCCTTGCGTATCGGTTTCTACAAAATATTGCATAATCTCTGGACGAACACTCTCTAAAAGATATCTAAAATGTCCTAATACAGGGAAATTTCGAAGAATAGTATGTTTTTTTTGTGTGATGTCATACAATCCTACTAAAATTAAAGGTGTAACAATAATAAAACTCCATAAAATAGGAGACCAAAATTGAGAAATAACACCAATTAAAATAATAATGAATAAAGAAGTAAATAAGAATTTTTCGCGAACTTTCATAAAAATTGGTTTTTTACAAATATCTTAATTTTTTGTCATTTTGAGCGCAGTCGAAAAATCTATTTAAATAATTGATATTTGGTTTAGGCTTCTATCTTCACAGAAATGTGATTTACTTTTAATATTTTCTAAGAAATTAAATCTTACATTTGCAACAAACACACACAATGGGAATTATAAAAGTTAAAAACATACGCGTTTACGCCTATCACGGATGTTTAGTAGAAGAAGAAAAAATAGGATCTGATTATAGAGTAGATGTA
>CAMZLV010000190.1 GCA_947311835.1 uncultured Lutibacter sp.
AGTTAAATTATTGATTATCAGTATAATATACAAATAAAAAATGACTTAACAAACTATTAATCATTTAATTATTAAGAAAGTTTAGTTAAAAAAGTATGAGTTTGCCCTGCTCTTTTTTCTTAAAATTTAATAATCCTTTTAAAATTCATATATTTGAAACTTACAAATCAATTCATCAAAAAATGAAAAAAATAAGTTTCCTTTTATCGCTTTTAATTTCACAAACTTTATTCAGTCAAGTATACAAAAAAACAGAACCGTTAGCACACACCTTTTCAATTGTTGCTAGAGATTCTATAACTGGTGAGATGGGTGCTGCAGTACAATCGCATTGGTTTAGTGTTGGGTCAAGTGTTATATATGGTAAGGCTGGAGTTGGCGTTGTTGCAACCCAATCTTTTATAAATCCGAGTTATGGACCAAAAGGATTGGCATTGATGGAGCAAGGTTTATCACCAAAACAAGCCTTAACAGCATTACTAGAAAATGATAAAGGAGAATCCGTACGTCAAGTAGCAATGTTAAATGCACAAGGCGAAACAGCTACACATACTGGAAGTCAATGTATTGAAGCAGCGGGACACAGACAAGGAAGTAATTTTTCGGTTCAAGCTAATTTGATGCTAAACAACACTGTTTGGGATGCAATGGCAACTGCTTTTGAAACTACAAAAGGAACACTTGCAGAACGTATTTTGGCTGCGATGAAAGCAGCGCAAGCAGAAGGTGGAGATATGCGCGGTCAACAATCAGCAGCAATCTTGATTGTGAAAGCCAACTCTACAGGAAATTCTTGGCAAGATACCGTAATGGATTTACGTGTTGAAGACAACAAACATCCTATTGAAGAGTTAGAGCGTTTAATGAAAATACATCAAGCATATAATTATATGAATGATGGTGATTTAGCGATGGAAGACGGAAATTCGAAAGAAGCAGAACGTTTGTACCTTGAAGCACAAAAAATGTTTCCTCAAAATGTTGAAATGAAATTTTGGTATGCTATTAATTTGCTAAATAACAACGAATATAAAAAAGCAAAACCAATTTTGAAATCTATTTTTAAAGAAGATAAAAACTGGCAAATACTTATTCCTAGATTAGTAAAAAGTAATCTTTTAACTACCAATAAAAAAGTAATAAAAAAAGTAATGAAACTATAAAACCTTTTTTAACGTATTTGCTTTTGCTACAGTTTCAAGCCATTCATCATATGGATTACTTTCTTTTGTAATTCCTCCTCCAATATATAAAGCCACATTTTTGGTTGACAAATCAACCTTCATACAGCGAAGATTAACATATAAACTGGATGTGTTATCAGAGATTTCCCCTAAAAAACCAGTATAATAGGTTCTATTATAAGACTCATTTTTAATTATAAATTCTTTTGCGATTTCTTTAGGCAATCCACAAGTAGCAGGAGTTGGATGCAAATTTTTAATAAGTTGTTTTAAATCACATTTATTTATTTCACCAGAAATATCAGCACGAAGATGCAGTAAATTACCTGCTCGAACTGTATAAGTATCCGATACTTTAAGCTGATTTCTATCAAATTTTGAAACTATATAATCAACTACGAATTGATGTTCCTGTTTTTCTTTTTGTCCCCAAACCACATCCAAACTATCATTATATTCTTGAGTTGCTGCTAATGCCATTACATTAAACTCATTATTTTTAACTTCTAATAAAATTTCAGGAGTCGCTCCCATCCAAAGTCCAGAAACGGGATGAAACCATAAATAAACATACGCATTCGGATAATTATTTAACAATTTATTATATCCATTAAAAACATCAAAATTAGGAGTAGAAATTTCTTCTTTTCTTGATAGGACTACTTTTTTAACTCTAGAAACTTTCATAAAATCAATTCCTTTTTGAACCAAACTTTTGTGTTGCTCTTTTTCTATTTCTGATACATTCCCTATAGTTTCTGTTTCATTAGAAGTCGTATTTAAATTATGTACAAATACAAATCTATCTGCCTTAAAAAATGGGATAATTAATGCATCATTTTTATCGTCAAAAGGTGCAAAAACAAATCCATTATCTAAAGAATCATCTAAAAAATAACTCGTAGTGTTTTGTTGAAAATATGCAGTCCCTTTTTTTTGATTTGGCTTTCTAAAAAGAACAAAAGGAAACTGATTTTTAATAGAATAGTGTATTTTTTCTTTTAAATGTATCACCTTTATTTTTTTTCTAAAATGATATTGGTCAATTTACAAATCGAAATTAAATTACCTTGTTCATCCGTAATTTTTATCTCCCAAAGATGTGTAGTTCTTCCTTTATGAATTGGTCTAGCAGTTGCCGTAACAATCCCTTCTCTAACACTTTTTAAATGATTTGCAGCAATCTCAATACCTCTAATCTCAAATTTATCATTATCAATAAATAAATGAGACGCAGCACTCCCAACACTCTCTGCTAAAGCAACAGAGGCTCCACCATGTAACAATCCTGCTGGTTGATGTACAGTTGGAGTCACAGGCATTTGAGCAACCAAAAAATCATCACCTAAATCAGTATAAACAATTGAAAGTGTATGCATTAATGTATTTTTCATCACTACTTTGTTTAAGTGATTTAGCATTGTAATTTTATCCATAAATAAAAAATTCTTTAGTCGTAAAAGTACTAATTTATCACATAAAAACGTATTTTTGCCCTAATATATTTGATACAGATGAAATACAAAATAAGAGCAATACTTGATGTTAAAAATGATGTGATTAGAGATGTTCTAATTGATAAATCTAATACTTTAGAAAATTTACACAAAGCAATTACAAAAGCCTTTGGGTTTAATGGTCAAGAAATGGCATCTTTTTACCGTACAGATAATGAATGGAATCAAGGAGAAGAAATACCTCTTTTTGATATGTCAGACGCTGGAAAATCAATTTCTATGCAATCATGTATATTGAGTGAGACGCTTAAAAATAATGGAGATAAACTCATTTACGTATATGATTTTATGGCTATGTGGACATTTTTTATTGAATTGACAGATAAAGATAATTCAACTAATAGCGAACTGCCTAATATTGCTTTTTCATTTGGAAACGTACCCGAAACCGCTCCTAAAAAAGAATTTATTGCTGATACGCTAGAAGATGCTTTTGGACTAGAAGATGATAATTTTGATGATTTCGGCAGTTTTGAAAATATTGATGATTACGATTTTTAACATAAAATTTTCAACAAATAAAAACGCTTAAATTAGTAAAATATACTAAAATAAGCGTTTTAACCTTTTTAAAAGAATCACCTCAAAAGTGATCGCGACAGGATTCGAACCTGTGACCGTCTGCTTAGAAGGCAGATGCTCTATCCAGCTGAGCTACGCGACCTTAAAATTAAATTCATCAATTTTTATAATTTGTCGGGGTGGCAGGATTCGAACCTGCGACCTCCTCGTCCCAAACGAGGCGCGATGACCGGGCTACGCTACACCCCGAATTATTTCGGAATGCAAATATATAATTAAAAATCTAATTTGCAAGTAAATTTATGGTGTTTTATAAATGGTGATACTCCGTAAAATATAAAAGTGCTTTTATTAAATATGTTATAAGGAATGTTTTTCCTTGAATCGTAAAAAAATAGTAACATTGATGTTTTTAGAAATTAAAATCTATATTTTTGTAGTGTAAATTAAAAGTAAGATTATGTCAGAAACTATTGAAAGAATAAAATGTTTAATTATAGGTTCAGGTCCAGCAGGATATACTGCTGCAATTTATGCTTCTCGAGCAGATTTAAAACCCGTAATGTATACAGGTATGCAAATGGGCGGTCAGTTGACAACTACAACTGAAGTAGATAATTTTCCTGGTTATCCGAATGGAACGGATGGAACTGCAATGATGGAAGATCTTAAAAATCAAGCCGAGCGTTTTGGAACTGAGGTTAGATTTGGATTGATAACGGATGTTGAGTTTAGTGAGGAAGTTGGAGGTATTCATAAAGTTACTGTTGATGGTTCAAAAACTATAGAAGCAAATACAGTTATTATTTGCACAGGAGCAACCGCAAAATATTTAGGATTAGAAAGTGAGCAACGATTAATAGGAGGAGGAGTGTCAGCATGTGCTACATGTGATGGTTTCTTTTATAAAGGACAAGATGTTGTTGTGGTTGGAGCAGGAGATACAGCTGCAGAAGAGGCTACTTATTTGGCTAATATTTGTAGTAAGGTTACTATTTTAGTAAGAAAAGATTATATGCGAGCTTCTAAAGCGATGCAACATAGAGTTAAAAAAACTAAAAATATAGAAGTGTTCTATAATACAGAAATTGATGAGGTTTTAGGAGATAAAGTTGTTGAAGGTGTGCGAGTTGTAAATAATCAAACCAAAGAAAAGAGCGAAATTGCCGTAACAGGTGTTTTTGTTGCAATTGGACATAAACCAAATACTGATATTTTTAAAGGTGTTTTGGATATGGATGATGTTGGCTATTTGATAACTAAAGGAAAATCTACAAAAACTAATATCCCAGGAATTTTTGCGGCAGGAGATGTGCAAGATAAAGAATATCGACAAGCAGTAACTGCTGCTGGAACTGGCTGTATGGCGGCTCTAGATGCCGAACGTTATTTAGGCGCGTTGGAATAAAATAAAATTAATATACAATAAAAAAAAATCCCGTATTAGCGGGATTTTTTTGTTACCTTTTGTAGATGGAAGCATTGTCTTTAAATGCTTTTATACTAATTTTAGGATTGTCATAGATATAAATTCGACTATCATTTTTAGCGTCTAATTCTAAGTTTGAAATACATTTTATTTCGATATTTGAATTGTCTTTTGCGACTATAGTAGCGTTATTAGAGGCGAAATTCAAACCCTTAAAATCTGTTCTTCCTGCACAAGAAAGATTTAAATTATCAGTTTTACCAATAATTTTGATTAGTGATTTGTCAAATTGCTGAATTTCAATAGAGTCAGAATTAAGTTTACCCTCTATTTTTGACGATTTTGAAGAATTTATTATAGCGTTTTTAGAGTTTAAATCAAGACTAATCCTACTTTTGTCTGTAATATTAGAAGAGAAGTCACTGCAAGTTATTTGTAATGTTCCTTTTGAATTGCCAGAGCAAGTTAAATTAAATTTAGTAGTATTAATTTCTGAAAGCATTATCAATTCAGATTTATCTTTTAATTCAATACCTACTAAACTATCAGTAAAAGTAATGTTAATAATGGGTTTTTTTCGAGTAGAAATTCGCTTAGTATAATTAAATCGCAATACGTTATTCACGACTGAGTGTTCTATTGCGTTTTGAATATTACTATCAGTTGTAATACTGATATGCGCATTGTTTCCTTTAATGAGTTTAACCTCAAAAGTATCTCCTAAAATCAATTTTTCAAAAGTCTCAATAGAATATTCTTCAGTTGTGATTTCCTTATTTCCTTTTATTTTTTCAAGTTTTTGTGCTTGTAGATTAATGAAAATTAAAGAAAAAAAAGTGATTAAAAGTAGTTTGTTTTTCATAGAAAAATAGTTGTTAATAATATACAAATATACTAAAAAACCTCCAAATAGCTGGAGGTTTTATTTTAATAAGCGTCATCATGCACATTGGCAATGGCTCTTCCGCTAGGTTCATTCATGTTTTTGAATGCTTCGTCCC
>CAMZLV010000191.1 GCA_947311835.1 uncultured Lutibacter sp.
ACTTTTGAGCATATTGGTGTTACTCGTTGTGTTTTTTGCGTATTTTAAAATGAAATTCTTATCTTGATTTGTTGGTAATTGATAGTATTTTGGAATACCGTTATAAAAGGCTTGTTTTGAATATTTAACCAAATTTACTACAGAAATAGGTTGTGATAATTCTGGAATTTCATCAATTGTTTCGTTTAGTTTTTCAATCTTTTTTAAGGTAGCTAGTTTCATTACTCCTTTAGGTTTCTTGGTATCTACAAGTATTTCTAAAGGCATAATTCCGCCAAACTCTTTTTCAAAAAAACGAATATCACTATAAAACTCTTTGTCTTTAGGCATATCTTCAATTAAACTACCTGCAAGTTTCACTTGATATACACCAATCATACTTAAAATTATAATCACTACTGCAGTAGAATATATAGCAAAACGGTGATTTCTAACCATATTTTCCATCCATTCTACTATACCACTCATCCAACCGCGATCTAAGTGTTTTAAATGCTTCTTTTTTGGCATTGGCATAAAACTGTAGATAATAGGAATTATGAACAGCGCTAAGAAAAAGATAACAATAATATTAATTGATGCTACTGTACCAAACTCTACCAACATTTTACTTTTTGTAAAAATAAACGTTGCAAAACCTGAAGCAGTTGTGATATTAGTCATTAACGTTGCACTACCTATTTTGGTAATTACACGTTGTAAACTTTTGGCTTGATTTCCATGAATTTTTATTTCTTGTTGATATTTGTTGATGAAAAATATAGCGTTTGGAACTCCAATAACAATAATTAGTGGTGGAATAAGTGCCATTAAAACTGATATTTCATACTGGAACCATCCAATAAAACCAAATGCCCAAATTACACCAACAATTACAACCAGTAAAGTGATAAAAGTTGCTCTAAATGATCTGAAAAAGAAAAAGAAAATTAATGCAGTAACTCCTAATGAAAGATACACAAATAAGTTCATTTCATTTTTGATGTTATCAGCATTCATAGTTCGAATGTATGGCATACCAGACACACGTACATCTATATTGTTTTCTTTTTCAAACTGTGCGATGAGTTTATTAAATTTATATAATATAAAATCACTACGTTTTTTAGTATTTACAACATCTTTTTTAATGTACACAACGGTTTGAATCGTTTGCGTTTCCTTATTGTATAATATATTATTGTAAAAAGGAAGGTTTTCAAAAAGTTCTCTTTTTATTTTTAAAATATCATTTTCTGATGATGGAACTTTGTCATAAAGCGGTTGAGTGACAAACTTTTTGTTTATATCATCTCTTACCAATTTTTTGATATCACCAACAGCAATTGTATAATCTATTTCTTCAAAATCATTAATGGTTTTTGAAAGTTTATACCAATTATTAAATTTTTGTGGAGTAAAAATGGTGCTGTCTTTAACACCAATTATTATTGCATTTCCTTCTTCGCCAAACAGGTCAACAAACTTATCGTATTGTATATTTATTTCATGATCTTCTGGTAATAAGTTTGCCTCAGTATATGAAAAACGCATGTACTTTATTTGTGTGTACATAAAAAAAGTTGCTAAACCTAATAGCAACAAAATAAGATATCGTTGTTTAATAATAATACGAGAAACGCGCGTCCAAAAATCCATATTTCAAATTTGCCGTAAAGATAATAAATTGTTTTATGAAAATAATTTTAAGTTGTGGGATTATTTTAATTTTAAATTGTAGTTTAGACTTCTTAAAAAAAATAGTATGAAATATTTATTTATAGCAGTTTTTTTTCTGCCAAATTTTTTATTTTCACAAGTGTCAACTACTGAAAAAATAGGAGATGTAGGTCAATTATTACTACCTATTGCTGCTGGAGCATCAACATTATTGCTAAAAGACAAAGAAGGTGTAAAACAGTTCGCTAAGAGTTATATAGTAACTGCTTCACTAACATATTTTTTAAAATACACCGTAAAAAAACAGCGACCAAGTGGAGGAATGCATAGTTTCCCTTCAGGTCATACATCATCAGCCTTTAGTGGTGCGTCATTTATACAACGAAGATATGGTTGGAAATACGGTGCACCTGCATACGCATTAGCTGCTTTTACAGGATACAGTCGTGTTTATGCAGACAAACATTATCCAATTGATGTAGTTGCTGGAGCCATTATTGGTGTTGGTAGTACATACTTATTTACTACGCCATATCAAAAAGAACATATGGAACTTTCTTTTACAAGAAATGTAGAAAATGATTTTTTAGTAGGGTTTAAGTACAAATTTTAAAATCCTAAATTTAATCTATAAGTTAGTTTAACTGCTAAATTATTACTCCATTCTATATTTTGATAGGCACCAAATCTATAAAAAGAACTCAAACCAAAGCCTTTATAAAGTTGGTTCATTTCAAAACCGCTTTCAAAATATCCTTTTTCCATATTTTTAAAGTTAATTCCTGTATGATATAACGGGTTTTTGATAGTTCCAAGAGCACCTCGCGTAATTAAACTTATTTGTGGTCTTAATTTTTTTGATATTTTTAGACGTTTATTAAATTTATGTTTCACCTGCAGCATTGCGTATTTGTCTGAAATAAATTCGTTATAACGCATAGTTTCAAAACCATTATGTCCTGCAAAAGTCACCCTTTTTAACCATGGATTTTTAAAGGTGTAGTTAGGAGTCGCATTATATAAATGTGAAATAGGAGCATCACCAAACACAACACCTCCTTGCAACAAAAATGATGTAGTAGCAGCCTTAAATCTTTTTATTTGATGATAAATTTTAAAATTAACTTGCGTAAAATTAAAATCACTGTCTAAAATATTATCAAAACTTTTGGTTACTTGTACGGTATATTGAGGATAGGCGTTTTTGATACGTGTTTTTCCAATAGGAGAATTCATATATTCACTTTTAGGATTGTACTGTAGTCCTAAAGTGGCAGTAGTTAAGTTATAATCGCGTAATAAATTATCAATTGATATGTATTGATAATTAAATTTTGGTGTATATTTTCCTGCGGATAATTTTAATTTTGCTTCTAAATTTGGTTGAATATCATGCTCTAATAACATATTTGCCGTTTTATAATTATAAAAATGACTAATGTTTAAATTACGAGGATTAAAAATGAAAAACGTGTTTTTATCAGCAATAAAATCAGTACTTGCGGCTTCTTTAATGTCGTTAGTGTAACTTGCTCCAATCCAAGTGTTTGATGCTTTATTCAACCGAACTGCACCTCCAATATGATACTTAAAATCGTTATCTTTAGTACCATAAGCAATATAAGATTCAATACGGTATTTTTTTGAAAAATCGGTATTTGTTGTACCGCCAAAACCTAAGCGTAAACCTTCATAGTTGTTTAAACTAAATATTTTGCCTAAATTTAAATTGATATATTTTGTTGCGAGTTGCCCTTTCATAATAGCTCTAGCAAATTTTATTTTATCTTCAACACCTTCTTTTTTTATGATGCTATCAATTACTATATAGGTTTTTTTTCCTCTTTTAGTGATAGAGTCTGTACGGTATTTATTCCAATACGTTTCATCTCTATTATAGGCTTCATCAACAATTTGAATCGTGTTTGCTGCTTTTTTTATTTCAACAGGTATATTTGTTTCGATATCAAAATACTTCGTTTTAGAACTGAAATACCAAGGGTCATCGGTTCTATCACGTTTGGGTCTTATAATGGTAGAGTCTTCTTTTTGCTCTCCTTTTGAAAATGTAATTCCTCCAAATAGCGTCATATCTGCTTGTCCTTCTCCTTGTTTTATCACAATGTGCGTTTGTGAAGGAAACCAAATATTACTTAAAGAAAAATACTCAAAATTTTGTGTTGCTTTTACATTTAGGAAACCTCTTAATTCAGCTATTGCTGATGTTATAGCATAGGTTTTGGTATCAATATATAAGACACCTTCTAAACCAACAGTTTTTTCTTCCTTTTTAGTTTTAAAGTGTATCATGTAAGATTTTCCAATACTGTTTTGTACAGTGTCTAATATTTGATATGTATAGGTTTTTAATGCGTTTTTAGCAATTGGATTTACGTATTTTGTACCAGCAATTGTATAAACTTCATTGTAAAACGAAAAATCTTGAATGTTGATTGCTAATACTTCATAAATAGGTTGTTTAAAACCAGCCATTCGAGATGCCAAAATAACTTCCTTTTTTTTCTTTCCTTTTGTGAATTTATGTTCTGAAATTTTTTCGGAAAGATAAATATGTTGACTGCTCATTTCTTGTTTATACTTAAAATAACTTGAGTCTATTTGAATTATTTTCTTAACACCTTTTACAAGTTTATAAATGGTATCAATTCTACCGTTTATTGAGTCAGGATTAGCAGTAACTAAGAGTTTGTTGTATGCCTTAAATTTAAATGAGTTTAAGGCAGTTTCAACATTATTTTTTTGTTTGTTTTTGATTGCATTTCTAATTATTCTCAATGCTGGATTTTCGGCATTGGTAATCACCACTTCGTCTAAACTTTCAATAGTAGGTGTTAATTCAATTTTGATAAATGAAGTTGCATCAGTTATTGTAACTTTTTTAGCTTCGTAACCAATATATGATATGCGTAATTCGGTTATTTTGAGATCAGAATCAATTATAAATTCACCGTCTACATTTGTGATTGTACCTTCATTATTGTTTGTTACAATATTGGCAAAAGGTAATGTTTCTTTGGTTTTAGCATCAATTAAAACACCTGTAATATGATGTTGTGCATAAAAGGTAATTGGTAAAAATAATAGTAGTAAAAATTGTTTCATTTTATTGAATTTATACTTTCAAGACGACAAGTAACGGAAATTGTAACAATAAAAAAATCCGCAAGTAGCGGATTTTAATTTTTTAAGAATACTTTAACCTAAACAGTTAAAATATCAACTTCTTTTTTGGCATACATTTCATCAATTATTTTGATGTATTTATTGGTTAAATCCTGTACGCTTGCTTCAGCAGTCTTTTTCATATCATCAGATGCGTCTGTTTTTTTAATTTCATTATTGGCATCTTTTCTAGCATTACGAACACTGATTTTATCGTGTTCAGCTGCTGCTTTTGCTTGTTTTGCCAATTGTTTTCTGCGTTCTTCAGTTAATGGAGGCACATTTATAATAATCATTTCGCCATTATTCATTGGATTAAAACCAAGATTGGCATGCATGATTCCTTTTTCAATTTCTTGTAACATTGCTTTTTCCCATGGTTGTACTGATATAGTACGCGCGTCAGGTGTATTGACATTAGCTACTTGTGAAAGCGGTGTTTTTGAGCCGTAATAATCTACTTGAACTCCTGCAAGCATTGCTGGAGTTGCTTTTCCTGCTCTAATATTTCTTAATTCTTTTTCTAAATGAGCAATAGCATTGTCCATTTGTTCTTTAGCAGTATCAATTATAAAATCAATTTCTTCGTTCATGGTTATAATTTTTTACTTTATTGATTATTAATTAGCAACAACTGTTCCAATATTTTCTCCAGAAATTACTTTGAGTAAATTTCCACGCGTATTCATATCAAAAACAATTATAGGTAAATTATTTTCTTGACTTAGTGTAAATGCTGTAGTATCCATAATTTTAAGACCTTTTTTAAGTACATCTACAAAAGTAATATTGTTAAATTTAACAGCATCTTTGTTCTTTTCAGGATCACTATCATAAACGCCATCCACTCTTGTACCTTTTAATATCACATCTGCATTAACTTCAATAGCTCTCAGCACTGCAGCAGAATCGGTTGTAAAAAATGGATTTCCTGTTCCTGCACCAAATATTACAACACGACCTTTTTCTAAATGACGTACAGCTTTTCTTTTGATGTATGGTTCAGCGATCGCTTCAATTTTAATAGCAGTTTGTAAGCGTGTTTGTACATCCGCATCTTCTAAGGCACTTTGTAGTGCTAAACCGTTAATCACAGTTGCTAGCATTCCCATATAATCTGCTTGAACTCTGTCCATTCCGTTACTTGCACCTGCAACACCTCTAAAGATATTTCCGCCTCCAATAACTACGGCTACTTCAATATCTTTTTCAACTATTTCTTTTATATCTTCTGCGTATTCAGCTAATCTTTTTGGGTCAATACCATAATCTCGATTTCCCATAAGTGCCTCGCCACTTAATTTTAATAAAATTCTTTTGTATGCCATAATTTCTTTGAAAGTTATGCAAATATAAGCATAGGACGATGATTAAGCAAATGATGGAGAAAAGTTTGTTTAACAAAAAAAAGTCCCAGTTTTCACTGAGACTTTTAAATTTTTATAAAGGTGAATTTCTTAACCTAAAGCAACACGTTTAAATTCAGTTATTGCAACATCGCCATAAGATTTAACGTATTCAGCAACATTTTTCTTTTCATCTTTAATAAAGTTTTGATCTAATAAACATTGTTCTTGATCAAGCGTAGTATTATCAGAAATAAAACGTTCTAATTTTCCAGGTAAAATTCTATCCCAAATTTGTTCTGGTTTACCTTCTGCTTTTAACTGTTCTTTTGCTTCTTCTTTTGCTTTCGCAATTACTTCGTCAGTTAATTGAGACATTGAAATGTATTGAGGTACGTTTTTCAACGTTTTACCCAATCTCGCTAATTCTTCATTGTCTTTTTCAATCACTGCAATTCTTGCAGCAGTTTCTGAAGCAACAAAATCAGCATCAAAATCTTTGTAAGAAAGTGTAGTTGCGCCCATTGATGCAATTTGCATTGCAAGGTCTTTAGTCAATACGTCTGCTTTGTCAATAGCGGTATTTAAGCCTACAATAGCAGCAATTTTATTACCATGAATGTAAGAGCCAACATAAGCAGCTTTTACTTTTTCAAAGGCAGTAATATCTAATTTTTCACCAATAACTCCTGTTTGCTCAATTAATTTTTCAGCAACTGTTATTCCTCCAAAATCAGCATTTAAAAAATCTTCTTTATTGTCATAGTTCATTGCGATAGCAACAAATTGACTTGCTAATTCTTTAAATGAATCGTTTTTTCCAACAAAGTCAGTTTCACATGCTAAAACGATAGCTACACCTTCAGTATTATCATCATTTATTTTAGCGATAGCTACACCTTCACTTGACTCACGGTCAGCTCTTTTTGCAGCTACTTTTTGTCCTTTTTTACGTAATACTTCAATAGCTTTGTCAAAATTTCCTTCGGCTTCAACCAAAGCATTTTTACAATCCATCATTCCAGCACCAGTAGCGGTACGTAGTTTTTTTACGTCTGCAGCAGTAATATTTGCCATTTTTTATTTTTTATTTATGTTTTATAACTTGTTTAATAATGCCATTTTGAGGTTAGTATTCCAAGAGAGTTATTCACCAAACAGTGAATTCAAAATGGCATTAATTGTTTAAATAGTTATATTAAAAATTTAATTAACTTATTTTGCAGTAGCTTCTTTTTTAGTTCCTACTTTTTCTTTATTCTCTTTGTTTGCTTTTCTGTTAGCTAATCCTTCAGCAATAGCATCAGTTACATAAGATAATACTTTATCGATTGATTTAGATGCGTCATCATTTGAAGGGATTACAAAGTCAACAGGTCTTGGGTCAGAGTTCGTATCAACCATTGCAAAAATTGGAATATTCAATTTTGTTGCTTCGGTAACTGCAATGTGTTCTTTTTTGATATCAACAACAAATATTGCTCCAGGCAAACGTGTCATATCAGTAATAGAACCTAAATTCTTTTCTAATTTTGCACGTTGACGGTTGATTTGTAATTTTTCTCTTTTAGAAAGTGCATCAAAAGATCCGTCTAATTTCATTCTATCAATTTGCGACATTTTTTTAACCGCTTTTCTGATAGTAATAAAGTTAGTTAGCATTCCTCCAGGCCATCTCTCAGTAATATAAGGCATATTAACGCTTGCTGCTTTATCAGCAACAATGTCTTTTGCTTGTTTTTTTGTTGCAACAAAAAGTATTTTTCTTCCTGAAGTAGCAATTTTACCTAAAGCTTTAGCAGCCTCTTCCATTTTTGCAGTTGTTTTGTACAAGTCAATAATATGTACTCCACTACGCTCTGTATATATATACGGAGCCATATTTGGATTCCATTTTCTTGTTAAGTGTCCAAAGTGAACTCCTGCGTCTAATAGTTCTTTAATTTCTATGTTTGCCATTTTATTTTAGTTTACGTTCGTTATTGTAGCAATAATTAAGTAGCGATTTGTTTCGGTCTTAATTATTTAGATGCTAAACTGTAACAACATTTTAAATTTAATTTTATTGATAATTTGCAAAAGATTAACGTTTAGAGAATTGGAATTTCTTACGTGCTTTCTTTTGACCAAATTTCTTACGTTCAACCATTCTTGGGTCTCTTGTAAGTAATCCTTCTGGTTTTAATACTAATCTATTTTCAGCATCAAGTTCACATAATGCTCTTGAAATTGCTAAACGAATAGCTTCTGCTTGACCTGTAATTCCACCTCCAAAAACATTTACTTTAATGTCAAATGCGTTTTCATTTTCAGTCAACATTAATGGTTGATTTACTTTGTATTGCAATGTAGCAGTAGTAAAGTAGTCTTTTAAATCTTTGTAAGTGCTAGATTTCTTGTTTTTAATAACAATATTTCCTTTTCCTTCTGAAAGATAAATACGAGCAACAGCTGTTTTTCTTCTTCCTATTTTGTGTATAGTTTCCATGTTATCTAAGATCGTTTAGGTTAAATGTTTTTGGCTTTTGTGCTTCTTGATTGTGCTCAGCACCTGCATAAACATATAAATTTCTGTACAATGCGCTACCTAATTTATTTTTTGGTAACATTCCTTTTACTGCTTTTTCAACAAGACGTGTTGGGTCTTTTTGAAATAATTCAGTTGCAGTAAGTGATCTTTGACCTCCTGGATAACCTGTATGACGGATATATGATTTGTCCGTCCATTTTTTTCCAGATAATTGAATTTTTTCAGCGTTAATTACGATAACGTTGTCGCCACAATCTACGTGAGGAGTGTAGTTTGGCTTGTATTTACCTCTAATTAGCATTGCTACTTTAGAAGCAAGACGACCCAATGTTTGTCCGTCCGCATCAACAACCAACCACTCTTTGTTTGCAGTAGCTTTGTTTGCCGATACTGTTTTGTAACTTAATGTGTTCATACACTATTAGTTTTTGTTTAATTAATAAAATTTGTTTTCCCTTCTCTTAAGGGACGGCAAATGTACGAACTTTTATTTAGATAACAAACAGAGTTTCAGTGTATTTTATTTGTATTTTAATTTTGGTTTTTTTTATTAAATAAATATTAATGCGCATCTAACCAATTAGCTCCAATATCCAAATCTACTGTCAACGGAATTGATAGTTTGTACGCATTTTCCATTTCATTTTTTATGATTGGTTTCAGCGTGTCTAATTCGTCTTTATGTATGTCAAACACCAATTCATCATGTACTTGTAATAATATTTTAGATTTGTAGTTTTCTTTTTTAAATATCTTATGAAGATTAATCATCGCTATTTTTATAATATCTGCTGCCGAACCTTGAATAGGCGCATTTACCGCATTTCGCTCATCTCCTGAGCGTACTATAGAATTTTGCGAATTGATATTTTTTAGATAGCGTCTTCTACCTAAAAGTGTTTCTACATAGCCATTCTCTCTCGCAAAATTTATTTGATTTGATATAAATTCTTTGAGTTTTGGATAGGTTTTGTAATAGGTTTCAATCAATTCTTTTGATTCTTTTCGACTTAAATCCGTTTGCTGACTTAAACCAAAAGCAGAAACGCCATAAATAATACCAAAATTTACTGTTTTGGCATGACTTCTTTGTGCTCTTGTTACTTCATCAAGAGGAATGTTAAATACTTTTGCTGCTGTTGCACGATGAATGTCTTCGCCGTTTATAAACGATGTTTTCATATGTTCATCTCCACTTAATTCGGCTATTAATCGCAATTCTATTTGACTATAATCTGCAGCGAGTAAAATGTGATTTTCATCTCTTGGAATAAAAGCTTTTCGCACTTGTTTTCCACGTTCGGTTCGAATAGGAATGTTTTGTAAATTAGGTTTGTTTGAACTCAATCTTCCTGTTGCAGCAACGGCTTGACTGTAAGTTGTGTGTATTCTTCCAGTTTTTTTGTTGATTTCATTTGGCAATGCATCAACATAGGTGTTTTTAAGTTTTACAAGTCCGCGCCATTCTAAAATATTTGCTACTATTTCATGTTTTGGCGCAAGAACTGATAATATTTCTTCGCCAGTTTTATATTGTCCTGTCTTTGTTTTTTTTGGTTTGTCAACCAATTTTAAGTGGTCAAATAGCACATCTCCTAATTGTTTAGGTGATGCTAAATTAAACTCAACATTTGCTTCGCCGTATATTTTATTTTCTAGATTTAGGATATCTTTTGTTAACTCATCCGAAAGGCTTTTTAGGTACTTTTCATCAATATTGATACCTTCTATTTCCATATCAGTAAGTACATTTACCAAAGGCATTTCAATGTTGTTAAACAAGTTAGAAAGTTTATTTTTTTCTAGTTCTTGTTCAAAAACTTCTTTTAATTGTAACGTAATATCAGCATCTTCAACAGCATATTCTGTTTGTTTTTCAACACTTACAGTTCGCATTGATTGTTGATTTTTACCTTTTTTACCGATAAGTGTTTCTATTGAAATTGGATGATAATTTAAGTAAGTCTCAGCAAGTATATCCATATTGTGACGCATATCAGGATTAATGAGATAATGCGCCAACATAGTGTCAAAATTCTGTCCTTTTACAGAGACGTTGTAGTTTTTTAATACCTTAAGATCATATTTAATATTTTGCCCAATTTTTTGGATGGATTCATCTTCAAAAAAAGGTCTAAATTCTTCTAGTATTTGTTGTGTTTGCTCTTTGTCATTTGAAAAAGGAAGATAATAACCTTTCCCTTTTTCATATGAAAAAGCGATACCGACTAATTCGGCATCAAATGTGTTTAAACTCGTAGTTTCAGTATCGAAACAAACCGATTTTTGCTTCAAAAGGTTTTTAAGCAATATCTTACGTGATAAACTAGAGTTTATATATTGATAAAAATGATGCGTGTTTTTTGCTTCTTTATAACCTGAAACTACGTTTTGAGCTGTATTTTCAGTTGGAGTTGCAAATAAATCTAACTGTTCGCTTTTATGTTGTTTTGTAGTTGTGTTTTTGGTAGCGTTTGCTTTATTTTGGGTATTCTGCGAACTAGCTATTGATACTGTTTCCGTGTTTTTAAAAATCCGATTAAAATTATCGTGAATTCTTCTAAATTCTAATTCTTGAAAAACATCAGAAACCTTTTGAAAGTCAGGAGTAGATAGTTTAAAATCTTCTTCGTTAAATGTTACAGGACAATCTAAAATAATAGTAGCTAACTCTTTAGAAAGCAAACCTAATTCTTTATTAGCCTCAACTTTTTCTTTCATTTTACCCTTGAGTTCGTGTGTGTTTGCCAATAAATTTTCCATACTTCCGTATTGAGCAAGAAATTTTTTGGCAGTTTTGTCACCAACTCCTGGAAGTCCAGGAATATTATCTACAGCATCTCCCATCATTCCTAAATAATCAATTACTTGAATAGGGTTTTCTACTTCAAATTTTGCTTTTACTTCATCAACGCCCCAAATTTCATATCCTCCACCAAATTTAGGACGATACATCAAAACATTTTCAGTTACAAGTTGCGCAAAATCTTTGTCAGGAGTTACCATATATGTTTTGTAACCTGCTTTATCAGCTTGTACAGATAGCGTGCCAATTAAGTCATCAGCCTCAAAGCCTTCTACCTCAATAATTGGTATTTTCATGGCTTCTAAAATGGTGTGAATGTATGGAATTGCTAATTTAATAGCTTCAGGTGTTTCTTTTCTGTTTGATTTGTATTCGGTAAACAACTCATTTCTCATATGCGATCCTCCTTTGTCAAAGGCAACAGCTAAATGATCTGGTTTCTCTCGTCTTATAACATCTAATAGCGAGTTAGTAAATCCTAAAATGGCTGAGGTGTCCATTCCTTTAGAGTTTATACGTGGGTTTTTTATTAAGGCATAATATCCTCTAAAAATTAATGCGAAAGCATCGAGTAAAAATAATCGTTTTTGTTCTGCCATTTAGTGTTTAATTATAAAAGCATAAAATTACAAAACTTATTGCTCGGTTAAATAAATTCATTAGATTTATTCTATTTTATAAAAAAGTGTATATTTGTATGTTAAGAAATGTTATTGGAATACAGGTTGTTAGATAAAATTATTTGTATTTTAAGTTTAATAAAAACGAACAGATTTTAAATTATGGCAAAATTTGGAGAAATAATAAGTTCAAATGTACCTGTTTTAATCGATTTTTATGCAGATTGGAAAGACGATACGAGTACAAGTTTGCACTCTGTATTGCGAGATGTAGCCGCTGCTCTTGGAGACAAAGCGAAAGTCATTAAAATAGATGTTGAAAAGAATGAAATTTTGGCAAATGCACTTCGTATAAAGGGAAATCCTACTTTTATTATTTATAAGGATGGTGAGATGGTATGGCGTCAAACTGGTGAGCAGGATGCAAATACGCTCATTACTTTGGTAGAGCAATACGCTTAAAACAATATCCTTTTTTATCGAAATACTCTAAAACTTTCGGTAATGCAAACTTTATGTTTTTTGATGCTTTTACACTGTCGTGAAACACAATAATACTTCCGTTTTGAGCTTTTTTCATTACGTTTTCAGCACATTTCTCAGGACGTATCGTTTGGTCAAAATCTCCACTTAATACGCTCCACATAATTATTGAATATCCTTTTTTTAGCAATAATTTTGCTTGTTTATTTTTTATTTTACCGTAAGGCGGACGGAATAATAACTTTGAGTTTTGAGTTATGAGTTTTGAGTTTTTGAGATATTGTTGAATGCTTTTTTCAGTTTTTTCAATATTTTTTATATAGTCTGTATTATTGGTTTTCCATCCGTTTAAATGATTGTATGTGTGATTTCCAATAGCATGTCCTTCTGCAATAATTCTTTTAAATAATTCTGGATGTTTGTCTATGTTTTTTCCAATACAAAAAAAGGTTGCTTTGGCGTTGTGTTTTTTGAGTATATTAAGTGTCCAATCTGTAATTTCAGGTGTTGGACCATCATCAAAAGTAAGGTGAATAACTTTTTTAGGAGTTTTTGTAAAAGAAAAACTCCAAATGTATTCATTAAATAAATTTTGAATAAATTTTGGAGTTTTTATAAGATAGAAAGACATGAGTTGTTATTCTAATAGTTTTTTAAACAACATTAATTTTTTAATATATTTTTCCTTTATCTGATTAGAAAATTCATCAGTATCATATCTCATTGCTGTTTTTACAAGTTTGTCATAGATCATTAAATTGCTTTCAATACCATCAAAAACCAACTCTAAATCTTTTTCATCTACTTTACTATACGCATCAAGATTTTTACCAAATTCATCTGTTAAAGATATGATAAGTTCTCGTGCTATTTCTGGTTTTTTAGCATCATAATACGCTTTAGGATAATCAGAAACAAACTCCAAACGTAAATATTCATTTTCTTCAGGAATTGTGTTTAAAAAAGAATTTTTAAGTTTTTCAGCCTCTTCAGAATCATAAATAATTGCCGTTTTGACCAATTCATTATACATCATTAAATTACTTTCTAATTCATCATAAACCACTGCGTTATAGGGTTCTTCAAATTGGTTGAAGTAATTGATATTTTGTTCAAATTTAACAACCAATTCGTGTATTAATTTACGTGCTTTTTCTGGATTTTTTAACTCGTAATAAGCGTCAGGATAACCAAGAAGCATACCGTAATGTAAAAAGCCATCAACAGGCATTTTTTCAAGTGATAAATCTAATAGTTCTTCTGCTTCTTCACGTTTTTGTTCGTTAATTAGCGCTTCTACAGTTCGCACAACATTGTTTCTAAACGATACGATATTTTTTCTACTTTCAGGATCTAAATAAATTTTTCCGTCATTTATATTCTTCCAGTCTACGTTTTTCCAATAATTGTAATTTATATCAGCATCTAAACGACCCATATCGAACAAACTTGCTCCGTTTAAAGGTGTTTTAATTGGCACTAATTTATAGGCAACACCATCTAACTGTAAGTAGTCTTTCATCCAAATATATTCACTATCTGCATTTGCACCTCCTGTAAAGTAAATAGGACGTTCCCAATTGTTATTGGCAATAATATCAAGCATTAAAATTTGATTTTTATACAAGGCATCGCCATCAACTTCTATATCAATATAAGGTACAATTAAATCTGCATCTTTTTGCTGTACAATTCCACTTTTTAAAACCGCTTCTTTATCAACAGGAATACGAATTTTATTAGAAGGATATGTTTTTTCAAACTTATCATTTATAGTTTCTACATAGGTTATTTCATTTTTGCTTTGTATCCATTTCATAAGATAATCTATCGGAATGATACTGTCTCTAAATGCTGCTGATGGAGGCATATGATATATTAAATCCATCGTTCCATATTTGTATTCGCTATGTTTTAATTGCGATGGAATTGGAGGTGCTTTGTAAGTTGCACGTTTCATTTGATCGATATACCAATCTGTTGCAAAAAGGCTTGTATTTACGAGTTTTATATCGGTTCTGTAGCCTTCAACTTCTTGCATATACCATAGCGGAAATGTATCGTTATCACCAATAGTAAACATAATTGCATTTTCTTGGCATGAATCTAAATAGGCTTTCGCATTTAAGCGTGATGTATAACGATTTGAACGGTCGTGGTCATCCCAATTTTGGAATCCCATTAATATTGGAACGGCAATAAGGCAAATGGTTGTGGTTGCAATTGCAACTGTTTTTTTTGGTGCAAATTTCTTTGCAAATTGGTAGAGAGATAGCACTCCAAAGCCAATCCAAATAGCAAAAATATAGAAAGAACCTACTACGGCATAGTCACGTTCTCTTGGCTCAAAAGGTTTTGGGTTGGTATAAAATATAATTGCCAAACCTGTAAATGCAAAAAAGAGTAAGAGCGTGTAAAAATTCTTTTTATCTCTGTTAAATTGAAATACGAGTCCGATAATTCCTAAAATAAACGGTAAAAAATAATAGGTATTTCTCCCTTTGTTGTTTGCAATGTCGTCTGGTAAGTTTGATTGCGTACCAAGACGCATTTCGTCTATAAATTTAATTCCACTAAGCCAATTACCATCGTGTATGTCTAGTCTTCCTTGAACATCATTTTGACGTCCAATAAAATTCCACATAAAATAGCGACCGTACATATAACCAAATTGATAATCAATCATAAATTTGATATTTTCAATAAAAGTAGGTCTGCGTTTGCTACTTTGAGGTATTCCTGCTATGGCTTTGTAATTTTTCACAACATTAGGTGAAGGGTCAACCATTCTTGGTATAATCCCTTTGTGTTTGTCACTAAAGTTAGGGTCTGTATTTTTATAATCGTTTACGATAACATATTTCCCTTTTTTCTTGTCTTTTTCATATTTAGGTTTTCCATCAACAAAAGGTTTCTTTTTATTTTGTTCTCTTTTATAGTATAACGAATAGTATTTGTCGTAAAAAATATTTGAATCGCCATATTGTTCACGGTTATAGTAAGCTAATAATTCACGTGCACTTGAAGGATTGTTTTCATTAATAGTTGTGCTTGCATTTGCTCGTATAGGTAACATTAACCACGATGAAAAGCCAATCATCACAAATAGAACAGACAATATGAGTGTATTTGCGCCAACTAATCCGTTTTTGCGAGTGTATTTTAATCCGAAGTAAAAACCAACAATTAAAATGAGTAGCGCAATGATGCTTCCTGAATTAAAAGGAAGACCAATTGTATTGACAAAGAATAATTCTAGTGCGCTAAAATATTTTAAGGTAACAGGAAATAAGAATTTAAAGATAAAAAGTAACATTGCTATTGAAACAATATTTGCTATAATGAATTGTTTAGGTGTTAAGTTTTTATAATTTTTAAAGATATAAATAAACACTATTGAAGGTATTACCAATAGTGACAAGATGTGTACACCAAAAGATAATCCAACTACAAAACTTATTAATAATAACCATTTGTTACCTCTAGGTTTGTGCATTTCGTTTTCCCAACGAAGTGCCAACCAAAATAAAAGCGCCATTAAAAAAGATGACATCGCATAAACTTCTGCTTCTACAGCGCTAAACCAAAAACTATCCGAAAAACAATATGCAAGTGAACCTACAAGACCACTACCAAGAATGGCATAACTTTTACTTGTTGATGGTTCTTCTGCTTCGGAAACTATTTTTTTTGCTAATGCGGTAATTGTCCAAAACAAAAATAAAATAGTAAATGCGCTAGCTAAACCAGACATAAAATTCACCATATGTGCAATTTGTGATGCGTCAGAGGTAAACATAGCAAAGAAAGCACCAAGCATTTGAAAAAGAGGCGCTCCAGGAGGATGCCCAACTTCAAGTTTTACAGCAGTAGAAATATATTCGCCGCAATCCCAATAACTAACAGTAGGTTCTAGTGTTAAGGTATAGGTGATTAAGGCTATTACAAAAACTGTCCATCCGAGAATGGTGTTAAGTTTGGTATAGTTAAGTTTGTGCATATAAATTTTTTTATCAAAAGCGAAATTACTAAAAATATGTC
>CAMZLV010000192.1 GCA_947311835.1 uncultured Lutibacter sp.
AAACTTCGGGTAAAAGTAATTGTGCAATAGGTAATAAATCAATTGTGGACATCTGTTTTTTTAACATCAAATATCAAACTATTTTTTTAAAACTCCACAAGTTTTGAGACTGTTCCCAAGTTTTGAGACTGTTCCAAAAAGATTCATATTCTAAAGAATGATTCTAAAGCACAAAAAAAGTCTTGCAAATTTGCAAGACTTTTTAATTTTTGGTGGGCGATGAGGGATTCGAACCCCCGACCCCCTCGGTGTAAACGAGGTGCTCTGAACCAACTGAGCTAATCGCCCTAAGCGGTTGCAAATATAAGCGAGTTTTTAATACTAGCAAACTTTTTTGCAAAAAAAATTAAACTATTTCTGCAACTACAAAGGTACTTCCTCCTATAAAAATAAAATCATTTTTAGACGCGTTCATTTTAGCGTTTTCAAGTGCTTTATTTACAGACTTATACTCATTCCCTTCTAAATTATACGCACTGCATTTATCTTTTAAAATTTTTTCATTTAATCCTCGTGGAATATTAGGTTTGCAAAAATAATAAGTTGCTTTTTGAGGAAATAATGGTAAAATTTTATCCAAGTCTTTATCATTTACAACTCCTAATACAATATGTAGTTTTGAAAATGATTGTTTTTCTATTTGTTTAATCACATACGATAAGCCTTCTTTATTATGCGCCGTATCACAAATAGTCAAGGGTTTTTGATTTAATATTTGCCATCTACCTAATAAACCAGTGTTTTTTACAACATTTTTTAATCCACAAACAATATGTTTATCTGAAATCAAAAAATCCTTTTGTACTATTTTTATAGTTTGCGCTGCTGTTTTACAATTTTTTTGCTGATATGTTCCTTTCAAATCTAAATCATACATTTCACTTATATTTTGAGAAGCTAAATATAAACTCGAATGCGTTTTAATTGCTTTTTGATAAAAAACTTGATGTACTTCTTCTTGAAATTCTCCTATAACAACAGGTACTTCATTTTTAATAATTCCTGCTTTTTCAAATGCTATTTCTGGCAAGGTGTTTCCAAGCATTTGAGTATGATCTAGTCCTATATTGGTAATTACAGAAACCAATGGCTTAATAATGTTTGTAGAGTCTAATCTTCCGCCAAGTCCAACTTCTATAATGGCAATATCAACTGAGTGTTTTGCAAAGGTATGAAATGCCAAACCTACGGTCATTTCAAAAAAGGATAGTTTATTTTTATCAAAAAAGGTGCGATTTTCATCAATAAAATCGACAACTTCTTTTTCTGATATTGGCTGACCATTTATTTTAATACGCTCCCTAAAATCTTTTAAATGAGGTGATGTATATAAACCAACCTTATATCCTGCTTCTTGAAAAATAGATGCAATCATATGACTTGTTGATCCTTTTCCGTTTGTCCCTGCTACGTGAATAGACTTAAAGTTTTGCTCAGGAAAATTAAGCTGTTTTGAAAACAAAATACTATTAGACAAGTCTTTTTTAAAAGCCGATTTTCCTTTATTTTGATACATTGGAAGTTGCGAAAACATCCAATCTAATGTTTCTTGATAGTTCATTAGTAATGATGTAATGATGTAATGCTTTAATGATGTAATGATTTAGTGAAGATGAATTAATGCAAAAATAAGTTCTTTATTTTACCATTACAGCATTAAATCATTTTAATTAGATAAAGAAAAACGATATTTTATAATTCCTATTTGTTTCGTTCCAGCATTAGAGTCTGATTGCCAAGTAGTTTTTAAGGCTGCAATTTTTGCTTGCGTTAATAAACATGGAGCTGTATTGGTAGAGCCTTTTATTCCTGGAGTTGCTTTAATTACTTTTCCACTTCTATTTACTTCAATTGCTACAATAACCAAACCTTCTTCATCGCATTTATAATTAGGCTTTGGTCTACTTAAGGCTCTTCTACTTCCTAATTGATAGTCGCCTCCGCCACCACTTCCGCCATTTCCATAATAGCCGTTTGCGTTTGGATCTCCATTTGGATTTCCTTTATCTCCTCCAACGTTGTCATTTCCTTCTCCTCCTGTAGTTGAGCCATTAGAGGTGTTTAAGCCTCCCATCATAGCATCTAACTTGCGTTTTTTTTCGTCTTCTTCTCGTTTTTTACGTGCTGCTTCTGCCTTGGCTTTACGTTCAGCTTCCGCTTTTTCTTTAGCTTTACGATCTGCCTCTGCTTTTGCTTTGCGTTTTGCTTCTGCTTCTTTTTTTATTCGGATAGATTCTTCTGAATCTTGCGTTGCTACATCTTCTGATGGCGCCGTATCTGGAGTAGATTCTTCAACGATTTCCTCAACAACTTCTTCTTCAACTATCTCTTCTTGCGGTGTTTCTTCAGGTGTTGGTTGTGTTTTTATAGGTTCTAATGGTTGTATATTTCCGCTACCAACATTTGATGTTCCGAAATTAACTGCAATTCCAGATTCTATTGGTGGATCCATATATTTTAATCCGAAGAAAAAAATCATCAGTAATAAAAGCAACATCAATATTGCTGTTATTGTTGCTGATTTTCTTTTGTGTATTGTATTTAAATTTAAAATTTTCATTTAATTTATTTCGTCAAAATCTGTCTACTTTGGTTTTACCGCCAAAATCACTTTAAATCTGTTTCTATTTGCTATATCCATCACAGATACGGCTTGCTCTATAGGTACACCTTCTTCTGCTCGTAATAATACCGTTTTACTTTCGCTATTAGCCAACAAACTTCTTAATTTTGTTTCTATTTGTGATTTTTTGACTTTCGTTCCATTTATATAAAATTTTGAGTTTTTCTTAATACTTACCGATACATTTTTAGTGTTGGTTGACTTCCCTTTGGCTGTTGGCAGAATCATATCTAAAGCATTTGGAGCATTAGATGTAAGCATAAAAAACACCAATAACAAGAATACAATATCTGTCATTGAACTCATACTAAATTCTGGACTTACTTTATTTCTTCCTTTTATTTTCATGATTTATTTTTTTTTAAACAGGTCTCGACTGCGCTCGACCAGACAATTATGTCATCAGTCAAAATTTAAGAGACTTATACTGGTTCGTTTAATAAATCTAAAAATTCTACTGCTTTTGCTTCCATTTGATGTACCACTTTATTGGTTTTTACAACAATATGGTTGTAGGCAATATATGCAATAATACCAACTACTAATCCTGCAACGGTTGTAACCATTGCTGTGTTAATACCTCCTGCTAATTGTCCCATATCTGCTTGTCCGCCACTTGTTGCCATTTCATGAAATGCTAAAATCATACCAATTACAGTTCCTAAAAATCCAATCATTGGTGCTGCTCCTGCAACTGTAGCTAGAATACTTACGTTTCTTTCTAACTTATACACTTCAAGCGTTCCTGCACTTTCTATGGCTGTATTAATATCTTCGAGCGGTTTTCCTATTCTAGAAATACCTTTTTCTATCAATCGTGCTTCTGGCGAGTTTGTTTGCGCACACAATACTTTAGCTGCATCTAATTTTCCGTTTGTTACATGATCTTTTATTTGATTCATAAAATTATCATCGGTTTTAGTAACTGCATTAATTGCAAACACACGTTCAAAATAAATATATAGTGCTGCTATTAGTAGAATTGTTAAAATTCCGATTACTATGATTCCTCCTATTCCTCCATCAACAATTAAATTATAAATTGATAGTGTTTTTTCTTCTGACAAGGCTTCATCTAAAACTTGTTGTGCTTCTTGTTGCATGCTTTTTAGTTTTTATTACTTTTTTCTAACGAAATTAATCAGTAGAAATTGTAAATTTAAATTGTTTTTATAAAAAATGTCATTTTAAATGAGTTGTAAATTTACTTTACATTTTCATCTAAAATGACATCAATTTATTTATTTGTTTAATGAAATATTTCTCTGATAATCATA
This sequence comes from uncultured Lutibacter sp., assembly GCA_947311835.1. Classification (GTDB taxonomy): domain Bacteria; phylum Bacteroidota; class Bacteroidia; order Flavobacteriales; family Flavobacteriaceae; genus Urechidicola. The sequence continues at coordinate 3,901 of CAMZLV010000192.1, forward strand.
AATACAATTGCTCCTGCAACAAAACCTGTCGCTGCTAACCAAGCAATTTTTTTCAAATACCACATAAAGTCAATTTTCTCCATTCCCATTGCTACTACTCCTGCTGCTGAACCAATAATTAGCATACTTCCTCCTGTACCTGCTGAATATGCAATAAAGTGCCATACATGACTATCTAATGGCTCTTGGAACATTCCCATACTTGCTGCTACTAAAGGCACATTATCTACTACTGCAGACCCTAAACCTAACAACATCACAACTACATCTGTATTTGGTATCATTTCTTTTAATGATTCTGCTCCTAAAAACAAAATTCCTAATGATTCTAAAGCCGCAACTGCCATTAATATTCCGAAGAAAAATAATACACTTGGCATTTCTATTTTTGATAATGATGAGTGAACTGGACTGTGATGACCTTGCGAATCATCACCTTCTTGATCTACTACATGTGAAATGCTAAATTCGGAACGACTATATAACTCAGCAAATATACCAACTACTGCTAACGACAACATCATACCAACATATGGAGGTAAGTGAGTTATTGTTTTGAAAAATGGTACAAAAACGATTGCTGCCAAACCGACATATAACATTGTTGAACTGTATTTACTTGTAGTTGCATTTTCATCTTCTACAATTTTATCAATTTCACCTTGAAAAGGTTTCATAAAAGTTGCAATCGTTACAGGCACAACCATACATATTAAAGCAGGAACAACCATAAATTCAACTAATTTTGCTGCAGATACTTTTCCTCCAATCCAAAGCATTGTAGTGGTAACATCACCAATTGGCGACCATGCACCTCCTGCATTTGCTGCAATAATTATCAAACCTGCAAACCACAAACGTGTGTTTCTATCTTTAATTATTTTTTGAAGAATTGAAATTAGTACAATTGTTGCTGTTAAATTATCAATTATAGCAGAAAGTATAAAGGCTAAAATTGCAAAAATCCAAAGTAATTTTTTCTTACTTCTTTGTTTTATATAATTTTTAAATGTAGAGAAACCATCAAAATAATCAATTATTTCAACAATTGTCATTGCGCCTAATAAGAAAAATAAAATTTCAGCCGTTTTACCTAAATGATGCAATAATGTTTCTTCTAATAAGTGATGTTTTTGCTCACTTGTAAAGTTTGAAAAACCATTTAGAAGTTCATGTTCACTAGAGTTAAACCAATTAGGATAACTATCAATACCAAGTGCAACGAGTGCCCAAAGTATAGCCATCATTGCTAAAGCTGGAATTAATTTATCTATTTTTAAGTTGTGTTCTAAGGCAATTGCTAAATATCCAAAAATGAATATTATGATTATAATTGTTTCCATATGTTAAGTTATTTATATTAGTTTTTTTAGTGCTATTTCAAAGGCTGTTTTACAAATATTTGTTTTGCTTGAGTTTAAGTTATATATATCTTGAATAGCCGTTTTTATTATATTAGAAGTATCATCAAATATGGCTTTATCTTGCATTGGAAGATCTATTTTAGACTCCATAAAATACGCGAAAACGCGTGCTATACCACAATTTGACACAAAATCAGGTAATAAACTTACTTGCTTATCTGTGTATTCCATAATAGGACCAAAGAAAATTTCTTTATCGGCAAATGGTACGTTTGCTCCTGGAGATATCACTTCTAATCCTGTTTCTATTAATTGTGTTATTTGATCTTTGGTAATTAATCTTGATGCTGCTGCTGGAATAAAAATTTCTGCTGGAAGTTTCCAAATACGCTCATTCATTTCATCAAACGAAATCATATTATCTGCAACCAACGTATTACCGTCTTTGTTTCTAAATAATTCGGTCATTTCTTCTAAAGTAAAACCATCTTCATTAATAACTCCTCCTACTCTATCAATGATACCGACTACTTTTGCACCTAACAACGTTAAATAATATGCAGCACCAGAAGCAACATTTCCAAAGCCTTGAACGATGGCTCTTTTACCTTCAATTGAACCTCCATAAATATCATAATAATGTTTCACTGCTTCAACAACTCCGTATCCTGTAAGCATATCTGCAACAGTGTATTTTTTTGATAAATCTGGTGTGTATTTTGTATCTTCTAGCACTTTAATTACGCCCATTCTCAACTGACCAATTCGGTTAATTTTATCAGCTTCAGACGGTTTAAAATGCCCATTAAATATACCTTCTTGAGGATGCCATACACCACAACTTTCAGTAACTGGTATTACGTCATGTATTTCATCGACATTTAAATCTCCTCCTGTACCGTAATAATGTTTTAACAAAGGTGTTACTGCTTTATACCAACGCTCTAAAACTCCTTTTTTACGAGGATCAGACGGATCAAAATTTATTCCAGATTTTGCTCCACCAATTGCAGGTCCTGATACAGTGAATTTAACTTCCATTGTTTTTGCCAACGAAAGAACTTCATTCATGTCTAGTCCTTTTCTCATGCGTGTTCCTCCTCCAGCAGCACCTCCTCTAAGCGAGTTGATAACTGTCCATCCTTCTGCTTCAGTCTCTTGGTCTTGCCAATGAAAAACTATTTCTGGTTTTTTATTTTCGTATTTATGTAGTAATTCTTTCATATTTGTAATTTACTCTCTATTATATTCAAATTAAGTTTCACAAATATATTAAATTAAGACTCATATATTTGTCCACTACTATGGTCTTTTTTTGCTCCTGTCACACTTTTTAAACAATTTGCTTGATTATCAACACGTAAGAGTCCTAAAAAAGCAAAAATTAACGCCTCTTTAAAATCTATTAGCATCGGTTTTGGTACAATTATAGTATTTGAAATCTTCTTTTTTAGCTCTTCTATTAAAAAGATATTATATGTACCGCCTCCTGTAATTAAAAAATCACCTTGTTTGTTTATTTTTTTTGAAATTTGCTCAACTACATGCGCTGTAAATGTTCTTAATATGTCTTCTATAGGCAAATTAAACTTATCAATCATTGGAAAAATAGTTTCAACAACAAATTCATAACCCAATGATTTCGGCTCGTTAGAAGCATAAAAAGTCAGGTTATTCAACTCTTCAAGTAACTTATTATTTAATTTCCCTTTTGATGCTAAAGTACCTTTATCATCATATTCTAAACCTATTTTTCGCGTATAATGATTCATTACAATGTTAACAGGACAGATATCAAAAGCTATTCGTTTGTTATTTTTTTCAAAAGAAATATTAGCAAATCCACCAAGGTTTAAGCAATAGGTATATTCTGAAAACAACAACTTATCTCCTATTGGAACTAATGGTGCTCCTTGCCCTCCTAACTCAACGTCTTGTATTCTAAAATTACAGACTACTTTACAATCAGTCATTTTTGCAATCACGTCACCACTTCCTATTTGCAACGTAACCCCTTCTGAAGGATCATGTAAAATAGTATGACCATGAGAAGCTATAAATTCAATCGTTTCTATTTGATGTTCATCTATAAAATCATTTATTAAATTACCTAAATAAAAACCATATTCTACATCTAATTTGACAATCTCTTGTATTGATTCATCAAATGCGTTTTGAAGTTTTTCTTTCCATTCATCTTCATACGCTATAGTTTTAGCATGAATAATTTCAAATGAATATGTTTCATTTTTTTTAAACGAAACATAAACCAAATCTACACCATCTAAGGATGTACCACTCATTACGCCAATTGCGTATCTTTTATTATAAATCATTCAGTAAAAATACGAAGGATTTTTGACATTTACTAAATTATCATATTCGTAAAAAAATAGTAAATAAAGTCGTATCTTTGATGAAAATTACGAAAACAATCAAAAACAATACATTTTATGGATTTTAATCTTACTGAAGAGCAAATAATGATACGCGATGCTGCAAGAGATTTTGCTCTAAACGAACTTTTAGAAGGAGTTATTGAGCGTGATGAAAAGCAAGAATTTCCACACGAGCAAATAAAAAAAATGGGGGAACTCGGTTTTCTTGGAATGATGGTTGACCCAAAATATGGAGGCGGAGGAATGGATACGGTATCATATGTGTTAGCTATGGAAGAAATTTCTAAAATTGACGCTTCGGCTTCCGTTGTAATGTCTGTTAATAACTCTTTGGTTTGTTGGGGATTAGAAACTTACGGAACTGAAGAACAAAAACAAAAATACTTAACGAAATTAGCAACTGGAGAAATTATTGGAGCGTTTTGCTTGAGTGAACCAGAAGCTGGAAGTGACGCTACATCTCAAAAAACAACTGCTATTGATATGGGCGACCATTATTTAGTAAACGGTACAAAAAACTGGATTACTAACGGAGGAAATGCAAGTGTTTATATTGTTATTGCCCAAACCAATATTGAAAAAGGGCATAAAGGTATAAATGCCTTGATAATTGAAAAAGGGCAAGAAGGTTTTGTCGTTGGTAAAAAAGAAAATAAACTAGGAATTCGTGGTTCTGACACACACTCTTTAATGTTTACCGATGTTAAAGTACCAAAAGAAAATAGAATTGGTGAAGATGGTTTTGGGTTTAAATTTGCAATGAAAACATTGGCAGGAGGTCGTATTGGTATTGCCTCACAAGCATTGGGAATAGCTTCAGGAGCATATGAATTGGCTTTGAAATATTCTAAAGAACGTAAAGCCTTTGGAAAAGAAATTTCTAAGCATCAAGCCATTGCATTTAAATTAGCAGATATGGCAACCGAAATTGAATGTGCAAGACATTTATGTATTAAAGCTGCTTGGGATAAAGACCAACATAATAATTACGATTTATCAGGTGCAATGGCAAAATTATTTGCTGCAGAAATGGCAATGCGTGTAACGGTAGAAGCGGTTCAAATACATGGAGGATACGGATTTGTTAAAGAATATCATGTTGAACGTTTAATGCGTGACGCTAAAATTACACAAATTTATGAAGGCACTTCAGAAATTCAAAAAATTGTGATTTCTAGAAGTATTTTAAGAGATTAATTCGTTTTTATCTAAAATTTAAAAAGCATCCTTATGTAAATATCCATAAGGGTGTTTTTTTATGAAATACTTAAAAAAATATAAATGAACTAAAAATTTACTTTAGTTTTTGTATTTTGCAGTATAGTTTTATAAAAATGCTAAGAAAAATTACCTTTTTACTATTACTTATACCTTCTATTTTCTTTGCTCAAGAAAGTATATTTTATCATTATGGTATTGATGAAGGCTTATCACAAGAATCTATTCAAACACTTATAAAAGATAGTTCTGGTTTTATTTGGCTTGGCACTCAAGAAGGATTAAATCGCTTTGATGGACATTCTTTTGAGATCTACAAAAATGATTTTGAAACACCTAATAGTATCTGCGGAAATGATGTTGAAAAATTATTAGAATTTGAAAATTATATTTTTATAGGCACTAAAAATGATGGAATTTGTTATTATGACAAGACAACTAACAATTTCTTTAAACTCAACATTAAAGGTACTTGCACAGCATTAGCAAAACACAACAACACAATTTACGCATCAATTTTAAATGATGGTTTATACAAAATAAATAAGACTTCGAATTCTTTTTCTTTTAAAAAAATCACAAATTTACCATATAAAAATATCACAAGTATATACAGTTATCAAAACAACTTATTTTTAGGAACTCGTTTAGGAAAAATATGCATCTTAGATAAAACAGATTCCATTATAGAGGAAAAACAAATATCAAACAAGGCAATTAATACTTTTTGGAAGGAAAACGATACCTTTTGGATTGGAACAAATACTGGATTATATAATTACAATGTAAACACGAAAAAGAAGTATTTTATTAGTTTAAACACATCATCACCAATAAAGATTAATAAAATAATCAAACACAATTCTAATTATTTTATTGCTACAAATAGTGGTTTATACCTTTTAAAAAATTACGACAAAATACAACATAAATTTGCTGAAATTACTGTTTTTATTGGTGACAAAAACAACTTAAACTCCATTACATCCAATCGTGTTTATGATATTTTACTATATAACAATATGTTGTGGATTGGTACAAACAAACTGGATGTTATGCCTTTACAAAAACCTGTTTTTAGCGCAATAACAACCAAAAGCAAACCTAATATAAGTAATAATCATATTTACGCTACACTTAAAACGGATGATTATTTGTTCGTAGGTACTAGAAACGGCTTGAATTGCATTGATAATAATGGTATTACACATACACTCTTAACTAGCAACTCTAAAATTGCTGGAAATGTAATAAGAGGCATTACAAAAGATAGTGCAAATAACTTATGGTTGGCAACTACAAAAGGGATTTCAGTTTTTAATCTCACCAATTTCAATCCTAAAAAACCTATAATTACTTCTTTTTTTCATGATAACGCTAAACCAACATCGCTAAGTAACAACAATACAAGAAGTGTTTTTGAAGATCATCTTAAAAATATTTGGATTGCTACCTACGGAGGCGGAATCAATCTTTTTACAGGTGATTTAAATTCAAAAATCTTTACGTTTAAACATTTTACTAATAATGAAAATAAAAATTCTATATGCTCAAACTTCACTTTTAACATAAAGCAAACTAGTGATAATTCTTATTGGATAAGTACCGAAAATGGTTTGAGTAAGTTAGTCATTTTTGCTAATAGTTCACAACTTTATATTTTTACTAATTATCAAAAAAATGACACAAACAACAGTCTTAAAAGTAATGGTGTATTATCAACTCATTTAGATAAAAAGTATTTAAATATTTTATGGATTGCTACTGAAACTGGATTGCAAAAACTAGATATCTTACAAGATAAATTTACTTACTACGGTACTAAAAACGGACTTACAAATCTTGTTGTTTATAATATACTAGAAGATAAAAATTTTGACTTATGGCTTTCTACTAATGCTGGTTTGTTTAGGTTTAATAAAAAAACGGAACATTTTAGTAATTATACAGTTAATGACGGTTTAAAAAATATAGAGTACAACCTTGGCGCAAATTATTATGATTCTAAAGACGAACGCTTATATTTTGGAGGAACACGTGGATTAGACATCTTTAATATCAATGATTTAGAAAAATTATATCACGAAGGCAACTTATTTTTTACTTCTTTAATCATCAAAGAAAAAGAAATAAACGCTTCAAAAGATTCAAAAATACTGAAAGACAACATCTCAAAAGTTAAAAATATAAACCTTAAATACAATGATTTTCCTGCAAAATTAAAATTTGCAGATTTAGATTTCAACTTTCCTAAAAGCAGTGAGTTTGTATACAAACTATTACCTAACGACATAGAATGGAATCCGTTAAAAAATCAAAAAGAAATTCAATTTTTAAACTTAAATTCTGGCGAATACAAACTATTAATTCAAGGTAAAGGAAAAGAAAAATTATGGTCTAAAAAACCTTTGGAATTAGATATTTTAGTTTTACCTCCTTGGTATAAAAGTAACGTTGCCTTATTGATTTATTCAGTGCTGTTTTTAAGTAGTATTTTTTTTCTATATAGATTTCAATTACAACGAAGTTTAGAACTAAAAGAAACAGCACGATTAAAAGAACTAAACGAATTAAAAACAAAATTATACTCAAATATCACGCATGAATTTAGAACGCCTTTAACTGTTATTTTAGGAATTACGGATAGTATTTCAGATAATTTAACATCATCTCCTGCTAAACTAAAGAGTTACCTTGATATGATTAAAAGAAACTCCAATAACTTATTAGAACTTGTAAATCAAATATTAGACTTATCAAAAATAGAAAAAGGAAAAATCAAACTTAAGTTAGAAACGGATGATATTGTAAAGCATCTAAAATATCTTACCGAAAGCCTTTCTTCTTATGCTGAAGAAAAGAAAATATCAATTATATTTTATAATGAAATAAACAAACTCATTATACCATTTGATAAAGATAAAATTAATAAAATAGTTTCTAACCTTCTCTCAAACGCTATAAAATTTAGCTCTGAACACTCAAAAATTATAGTGTATTTAAAAAAACAGGATTCTAATTTAATCATTCAAGTAAAAGACCAAGGACTTGGAATACCTAAAGACAATATTCCATTTATTTTTGACAGATTTTACCAAGCAACCAATCATAAAAACAATACAGGAACAGGAATTGGGTTGGCATTAACGAAAGATTTGGTTACGCTAATGAACGGAACTATAATGGTAAAAAGCAATGAAAATGTTGAAACCATTTTTACTGTAAAAATTCCAATTATAGAAAGCAATACTACACCTTCTAACGCTTCAATAAAAAAAGAGAATATTTCAATTATTGATGTAGAAAAACCAATTGCCTTAATTGTTGAAGATAATAAAGATGTGAGAACTTATATACAACTGTGCATTGAAAAAAATTACCAAACTGTATTAGCAAAAAACGGTTTAGAAGGAATTAAACTAGCTTTTAAACATACTCCTGATATTATTATTAGTGATGTAATGATGCCGATAGTTGATGGATATAAATTATGTAAAACGTTAAAAGAAGACATTAAAACTAGCCATATTCCTATTATATTATTAACGGCAAAAAACTCACAAGAATCTAAGATTGAAGGTTTAATACAAGGTGCTGATGCGTATCTAACCAAACCGTTTAACAAAGAAGAATTGCTCATACGCATTAATAAACTAATTGCTGTACGCACCTTACTGCAAAGTAAATATAAAGACTTAGATAAGATTAATTTAAAAGAAGATACTATTGATCCTAATGCACTCTTTATACAAAAAACAGTTGCTTTAATTCAAGAAAATATTGAAAATTCTGATTATCATGCTAAAGATTTAGCCGAACAAATGAACATTAGCGAATCACAATTATACAGAAAGTTAAAAGCCATTACAACCTATTCTACTGCTATTTTTATACGTAAAATCAAACTTCAAACCGCAAAAAAACTTTTAGAAACTACCGATAAATCGGTTTCAGAAATTTGCTATGAAACAGGTTTTAACAATCCAAGTTGGTTTAGTAAAGCTTTTAAGCAAGAATTCGGTTTTGCGCCAAGTAACCAAAGAAATTAACCCTACATTTTTCTAAAAATGCAATAATAGTACTAGTATTTGAAGAAATACTACAAGTAGACTGGCAAAAACCACCATACTTTTGCCTATATAAATTAATGTATAAAAAGATAGTTTAACTGTAGTAGTAGGGAATTATAGACAAACTACTTTAAATACAAATTTTAAATCCTGTTTCGGCAGGATTTTTTTATACCCCTATTTTTCAGCATTATTTATAGTATATGCAATAATAGTGATAGCATTTGCAAAAATAGTACAAGTCAAAACATAGAATAGAAACTAATTTTGACACATAATAAAACTAATACCAAAAACTATCATGAAAAAAATAACTACCCTTCTAGCAATTTTAATTGCAACAACACTTTTCGCACAAACAACCAATATACCAGACCCTAATTTTGAACAAGCACTTATAGATTTAGGCTATGATAGCGGTACTATAGACGGCTCGGTACCAACAGCCAATATTTCTGGAGTTACAAGTTTATTAGTTAATAATAAAAATATTAGTGATTTAACAGGAATAGAAGATTTTACTAGTTTAGAATTGCTATATGCTCAATTAAACAATCTTTCTTCAATTAACGTTACACAGAACAGCGCACTCACATTATTAAATGTAAGTTATAACAGTTTAACATCTTTAGATATATCTAACAATTCAAATCTTAATCAATTAAGATGTCCAGGAAACAGTTTACAGATATTAGACACAAATTCAAACCCATTATTAGCCGTTCTTTATTGTGGTTTTAATAGTATACCCAACTTAAATTTAACTAATAATACAGCTTTAACCTATTTAGACTGTCAGGCAAATTCATTAACTTCTATTGATCTTTTACAAAATACAGGCTTAACAACTATAAATATTGGAAATAATGATCTAACTACTATTGACCTTAGTCAAAATATAAATACAACAGCTTTAAGTTTATCTGGCAATAATCTAAGTAATCTCAATTTAAGTAATAATTCATTAATACAAACTTTAGTTTTACAAAATAATCAAATCTCTTCTTTAGATCTTAGTACAAACAGTAACATTACTTTTTTAAATGTTAGTAATAATTCACCTTTAAACAATTTAGACTTAAGAAACGGGAATAACACAAATTTATCAAATTTTTCTGCTACTGGTAACCCAAACCTTACTTGTATCTTTGTAGATGATGCTGCGTGGAGTACCGCAAACTGGACAAATATTGATGCAACAAGTACTTTTGTTATTGACCAAGCAGCATGTGATGCTTTATCTGTTGCTGACAATACTTTTGAAACACAGTTCAATTTATATCCAAATCCTGTAAAAAATACTTTTAGTATCCAAAACAAGAGTAATTACAACATAGACAATATAAGTATCTACACGCTTATAGGCAAACAAGTTTTAAAAACAAGTAATACGAACGCTCCGATAGACATCAATCAGTTAAAAAACGGCGTGTATTTAGTTAAATTATCAAGTGATAATAGAACTGCTATTCAAAAAATAATTATAAATAAATAATACATCATGAAAAAAATAACTACCCTTCTAGTAATTTTAATTGCAACAACACTTTTTGCACAAACAACCAATATACCAGACCCTAATTTTGAACAAGCACTTATAGATTTAGGCTATGATAGCGGTGCTATAGACGGCTCGGTACCAACAACTAATATTTCTGGAGTTACAAGTTTATCTGTTCTCAGTAAAAACATAGCCGATTTAACAGGAATTGAAGATTTTGTTTCTCTAAGTACTTTGAATTGTAGCCTTAATCAATTAACAAGTTTAGACATTTCTAATAATGTTGCATTAACTCAATTAATTTGTGTAAGTAATTCAATAGACAAACTTGACCTTACTAATAATACGGTTTTAAGTTTAATAAGTTGCTCCAATAATGAACTGACTAATTTAAATGTAAAAAATGGTAATAATACCAATATTACCAATAATCACTTCTATGCGAATGGCAACCCAAACCTTACCTGTATAGAAGTAGATGATGCTGCATGGAGTACTACAAACTGGACAAACATTGATGCTACGGCAAGTTTTAGTGATACTCCGTGCTATCAAACCTATGTGCCAGACGATAATTTTGAAACCTACTTAGAAATACACGATGCCAATGGTAATACTGTCGCTATGGGTGATGCTACCAGTATGGGAAATGGTGTGATGGATGACTACGTGCCTACGGTAAAAATTTCAAGTGTTACACTTTTAAATGTTTCTAGTACAAATATAGCAGATTTAACAGGAATACAGGATTTTGTTGCTCTAACAGAATTACATTGCATATATAATCAATTAACAAGTTTAGATATTTCTAATAATACATCATTAAACATTTTAAATTGCAACTATAACCAATTAACAAGTATAAATATTTCTAACAATTCTACATTAACTGAATTGTATTGCGCTGTGAATCAATTAACGAGTTTAGATGTTTCTAATAATACAGGTTTAACAAAATTAATATTTTATGCTAATGAATTAACGAGTTTAGATGTTAGTAATAATACTGCTCTGACTCAACTAAATGGTGATGGTAATAAATTAGCAATTTTAGATGTTACAAATAATACGGCTTTAACGCTATTACGTTGCTCATCCAATGAATTAGCACAACTTACTGTGAAAAATGGGAACAATTCAAATATTACTAATAGTAACTTCAACGCCACTAATAACCCAAACCTCACTTGTATCTTAGTAGATGATGTGGCTTGGAGTACCACAAACTGGACAAACATTGATGCTACGGCAAGTTTTAACGAAACGGCTTGTACGCAAATGACTTACGTGCCAGATGATAATTTTGAACAAGCACTTATAGATTTAGGTTATGACAGCGGCACTTTAGATAATGTTGTACCTACAGCAAATATTTCAGGCGTTACGTCTTTAAATGTGCATAGCAAAAATATTGCTAACTTAAATGGGATTGAGGATTTTACGGCTTTAACTGACTTACGTTGTCATAATAATCAATTAATGAGTTTAGATATTAGTAATAATACGACTTTAACTGAATTATGGTGTTCTTCTAATCAATTAACGAGTTTAGATATTACTACTAATACTGCTTTAACTAAATTATATTGTTATTCTAATCAATTAACAAATTTGGATGTTTCTAATAATACTGCTTTAACCAAAATAAGTTGTACTTCTAATCAATTAATGAGTTTAGATCTTACTACTAATACTGCTTTAACTGAATTATATTGTTCTTTTAATCAATTAACTGGTTTAGATATTAGTAATAATACTGCTTTAACAAACTTACAATGTTTATCTAATCAAATAACGAGTTTAGATCTTACTAATAATACTGCTTTAACTGAATTATGGTGTTCTTCTAATGAATTAACGAGTTTAAACGTAAAAAACGGAAATAACATCAATATGCTAAATGTCAATTTTAACGCTACTAGCAACCCAAATCTTACTTGCATCTTAGTAGATGATGCTGCGTGGAGTACCGCAAACTGGACAAATATTGATGCAACAAGCACTTTTGTTATTGACCAAGCAGCATGTGATGCTTTATCTGTTGCTGACAATACTTTTGAAACACAGTTAAATTTATATCCAAATCCTGTA
>CAMZLV010000193.1 GCA_947311835.1 uncultured Lutibacter sp.
ACCAATAAAAAACTTAAAAACAGAAAAAAACTCAAGAAAAAAATGATTCTTGAGTTTTTTTGACTTTATGTGGGAAGAAAACTATCTTGTTAGTCTTACTTCTGAAAGCGCCTTATTATCAAATAATTGAGATTTTTAGACTCCGTTCAAAATGACAAAATATAAGCTTTTCAGACAGCCTCAATGTTTTTTATTATAATCCTAAAGCCTTTACACCTTGTTCAAAAATAACATCTACAGGAATATTTGCTGCACCTAATTTATCTAAATCAGCTTGTAAATCATCAGAAATAACGCCTTTTTCAGCAACTAATTTAGCAACGCCATCATAATCACCGTTTCCTTGTAAAGTCAAAATTAAACTTGAAAGTTCTTTCATTGCTGTTTGCAATTTTTCAAAATTCACTTTATACGTTCCGTCTGCACCTTTGGTAAAAGCCCCTCTTTCTTTGAAAAAATTAAAACGAATCATATTTGCTTTTCCATGCGCTGATGAAGCACCAAAACGAATAGAACGGAAAATACTTGCCATAAACGTTACCATATTGTTTTTAAAATCGTCTGTCAACTCACCTTTATCGGTTAATTGCTGTATCATATACAATCCTAAAATATCAGCTTTACCTTCTTCTAACGCGCTAGAATATTCTTTTAGAGCGTTTCTAACTGTTCCTTTACCATTTAACGTATTTTTAATCCCTAATCCATGAGCTACTTCGTGAAACATCGTATTGGCAAAAAAGGCATCAAAAGTGATATGTTTGCGTTGACTTTCAGCAATTAACATAGTAGAAATTGGCAGTAATATTTTATCGAATTTTGCTCGCATCGCATTTTTTAATTGCAATCTTCGTGTACCTTTTAATAACTGAACTTGCTCATCATTTGGTAAGTTTATAGCAATTGTTTTGCTTCCTGAATTACAATCTCCTGCATAATAAACTACATCATACGCATTTAAATCAGAATCTGTTCCAGGAACTTCTTGCTTGTATTTTGCATCTACAGGTAATCCTTTTTGCAATTCTGGCAAAAAAGCACTGAACTTTGCTAATTTTTCACTCCATACTTGATCCTTAATCAACACATAAGCTTCATGCGATGCTTTGTTTCCAAACAAATGATCTTCATAGGTTTCTATTGGTCCAATTACAATATCTAAAGTATTTGTTTTCATATCCATCCAAGCCAAATCACTTGATTGATAATCATCCGATACTAATGCTTCGGCACGTAATTCTAAATATTTTTTTAAGCCTTTATTTGCTGCCAATTCTGATGCTTCTTTCAATAAACTAGCAACTTTTTTAACTTCTTTGTCAAATTGAATATGATAAGGTATTGCATATAATTTACCTTTTTCATCTCTTCTTACAAACGAATAAAGTGAACCTTTGTGTTTAAATTCTGACTCTTCCCATTCTTTTTTTGTCATATCCTTCGGATAATAATTTGCGCCTAATGGTTTAGTTCCTATACCTTTTACAAAAGGTTTATTGCCATTTAATCTGTCCCAAGGTCCATAATTTATTTCAACAAACTTCTTCGTATCTGCATCAGAAATACTGTTTAGCAAGGTAGTTTTATCACCATAAGATTCATACCAAAATAAATCGTTCATTATTGCTGCTGCTTGTATTAGAATAGGCAACATTTTACGCTCGTTTTCTGTAAGTTTACTGATATCTGACGTAAGTTTAACGCTTACATATTTGTTTAAATTCTTAGTCATTTCTTTTGAATTATTTTCAACAGTTACTTGTTTGGTTGGTTTTCTTGATGCATCTTTTGGCTTACAAGAAAATATAATTATAGAGAGTAAGGCTAAAAATATGGTTGCTTTTTTCATTGTATAAAATTTTCTGTTATTGTTTTTTCAAAGTTAACTATTCTAAAGGCGTTAAATACAATTCTTGTCCTATAAATATTTCATTGCTATCAAAACCATTAATCTGTTTTAGTTCTGCAACTGAAACTTTATATTTTCTTGAAATTGAATATAACGTATCTCCTTTTTTTACGGTATGTGTTGTTTTTTTAGATGATTTTATTTCGGCTACAGTTTTTCCTAAGGCTATCGCGTCATATTGATATAATTTGTATTCTTCTATGAGTTTAATTAGTTTTCTTGGATATGCTTTATCCGTTGCATAACCAGCTTTTTGCAATCCTTTTGCCCAACCTTTATAATCTGTAATTTTTAATCGAAATAAATTCATATAGCGTTTACGTCCATATAAAAATAATGAGTGATCTCTAAACGAATAACTCGGATGTTTATATACTCTAAAGCATTCGCCTTTTTCATCATCGTCATGATAGGTTTTTTGACCTTTCCAATTTTTGTGACATTTAATACCAAAATGGTTATTAGATCGAGTAGTTAACTCACTTGTGCCGCTTGTAGATTCTAAAATACCTTGTGCTAAGGTAATACTTGCAGGTATTTTATACTTATTCATTTCTTCAATTGCCAACTGATTATATTTATCTATATATGCTTGTTTTACATCTGTTTTTGTAGATTTAGTACTTGTTGTAACAGGCGTTTTGCGTGGAGGTGTATGTGTAATTACAGTACGTTTTTTAGGTGTTTTTGTTTGTACCACTTTTTTATGAGAACCACAACTTGCTAAAAAAGATGCGATTAGTATTACTATAACTATTTTTTTCATTTTCAAATTTTGTATTAAACTACTGTTTTTTTTATTTCTATTCTATTAACAAACTGTTTTTTTTCTTCAAAACGCTGTTCATTCCTATAATTCCTTGTAAACCTCCTGTATGGATAGCCAGTATTTTTGTACCATTTTTAAACGTACCTTTTTTTATTAAATCAATTATTCCAAACATCATTTTACCTGTATAAATTGGATCTAAAGGTATTTTAGTTTCGCTTTTAAATTTATTAATAAATTGAATCAATTCATCTGAAGTTTTTCCGTATCCACCAAAATGATACATTGTATTTAAAGTCCATTTGTCTGTTCGATTGGTGTATTTTTTAATTTCTTCAATTAAAAAATCTCCTTTTAACGCAGGAAAACCAACTGTTTGCTGATTTACTGTTGCTGATTTAATTATTCCTGCAATAGTTCCTCCTGTACCGACTGCTACACAAATATAATCGAATTTTTCTGTTTCAGCATTTAAAATCTCTTCACAGCCTTTTATTGCCAATTCATTTGTTCCTCCTTCTGGAACAAGATAAAAATCGCCATATTTATCTTTTAATTTTTTAATAAACGATTCGGATGTTTTGTTTCTATAGTCACTTCGAGAAATAAAATCAAATTTCATTCCGCATTGATGAGCAAATTGTAATGTTGGATTCGTATCAAGGGTTTTAGATAGATTTCCCCCTAATTCATCACCACGAATTACACCAATTGTTTGAAATCCATATGCTTTACCAACAGATGCAAGTGCAGCAATATGATTGGAATATGCACCTCCAAAGGTTAGTAAAACTTCTTTTTGTTGAGTTTGCGCATCTTCAATGTTATATTTAAGTTTTCTATATTTATTTCCTGAAATAGTTGGATGAATTAAATCTTCTCGCTTTATATATAATGCAACATCGAACTTATTAATTTCAGAAAACGAAATTTTTTGTATTATGCTGTTTTTAATATTAGGCATTTATTTCATCATCTAAAGTTGACCAACGCTCCATCACTTGATCAAGCAATTCTTTTTTTGATTCGTAATTTTTAAAAAAGTCAGAATCGGCATTTACTTTTTCAAAATCTTCAGCAATTAAGGCATCTAAATTAATGATTTCTTTTTCTAAATCAGCAATTTGAGTTTCAAGGTTTGACAGTTTATTTTGTAATTTTTTTCGCTCTTTTTCTTGCGCTCTATCTTGTTTACTATTCGAATTAGAACTTTTTTTCTCTACAACTACTTGCGTACGCTTTTCGGCTTCTCGCAAATTTTCCATTTTATGTTGATCTAAAAAATAATCAATATCTCCTAGATATTCTTTGATAAC
>CAMZLV010000194.1 GCA_947311835.1 uncultured Lutibacter sp.
ATAAAATTTTTGAAGTACTTGTCCTAATGTGCTTTTTCCACTTCCACTTTCACCAACAATGGCAATTAAGGCTCCTTTTTTCACAGAAATATTGATGTTTTTTAACAATGCTGTTCTTCCTGCAAACCGAAAAGAAGCATCTTTGATTTCAAGAGATTCAAAGCTTTTAATGGTTGTTTCTCCACTTTTTTCTTTTTCAGCAGACGCAAACTCAAACATTCTGTTAAAAGCGATTTTGGCTTCGTTTATAGGAATAGCAATCAATGCAAGATTGGTAATTGAAGGAATCATAGAACCTGCAATTCCGAGAACAGCCATTAATTCTCCTAAAGTCATTGTTTCTTCATACACTCTAAATGATGCGTATGATAAAACGGTGATTAAGAAAATAACACTCAATATTCCTGACAGCAAAGAAAGACGAATATTTATTTTACTCAAATCAAAAATCTTATTTTGAAAATTTCCGTAGATAAGTTGATTTACCTTCTTAAAAACACCTTGTTTATTGAAGTTTTTAATTTCTGAAATTCCATTCATTGTTGATATATAATTGCTTTCACTAAACGCATAACCTTGCATTACTTCTTTTTGCGCTTTGATAATCTGTTTATTAAAACGATAAATTAACAGAAAGTAAATAGGTAAACTTAGTAAAGAAATTACACCAATTTCCCATGAATAGACAAATAAATATCCGAAAGAAACTAAGACAATCAAACTATCAATCACAAAACTATTGGCAACATATTTAATCACTTTTTGAATTCGGTTTGTATCATTTAAACGAGCAACAAGTTCTCCAATTTTACGAGTGTCAAAAAATGGTTTTGGTAAATGCAATAACGAATCGTAGAATTTATCAATAATTCGATTGTTAAAATCTTTGGTTTGGCGAATTAATAAAAACTCTCTTAATACTGAAAAACCAATACGAACTAGTAATAAAAATGCGAGTAAACCAATACCAAATATCAGTTTTTGTGTGTTGTGTGATGGTAAAATATCATCAATTAATTTTTGTGAAAAGATTGACATTGCCATACCAAGTACAGCGACTGCAACACCTATTACAACGCTAATACCTAATAACTGATAATCTTCTTTCAGTAAATTTAAAAACCATTCTTTCTTTGATTTTTGTGTTTCGGTTGTTTTCTTGAAATTTTCGGTTGGCGAAAGCGTTAAACAGGTTTTAGATTTCCATATTTTTAACAATTCATCTTTGGTATAAAATACGATTCCCTTTGCAGGATCTCCAATAGTGAACTTGCCATTTTTATATTCATAGCAAACGACGTAATGTTGTAAACGCTCGTCAATAACTACGTGCAAAATTAAGGGTTCTTTATGGTCAATCAATGCTTGTATATTAGCTTCATTTCCTTGTGCTTTAAATCCTAATTGATTTGCTGCTTGAAACAAACCAAGTAATGTTGTTCCTTGTCGTGTTGTGCCACTTAATTCTCGTAGTTTTTCGAGTGAATTTGAGCCTTTGTAATATTGAATAACAGACAATAAACATGCAACACCACAATCTGATTGGTCAAGTTGAAGTGTTAAGGTTTTGGAGTATTGTTTTAGATTTTTAGACACAGTTTTATTGATTTTATACGTCACTTCGAGTGATTCCGAGAGGAACGAACGGAATTGTATCGAGAAGTAATTTTTAAACCGTTCTCGATACAATTTTCTCCCTTTGGGCGAAAATCACTCGAACTGACGATTAAGATTTTGGTAGTAATTTTGTTATTTTATCTATTTTCGTTGCTCCTTTAAATTTTTGAATGAGGTTATTTTCAGCATCATACAATAGGATAAACGGAATACTCTTTGCATCAAATATTTCTGAAAACTCTAACTTTTTATCTTGCAGAAACAACACGTTTTCTTTGTTTGATAAGTTGTATTTATAAGCAAACGCTTTGATTATTTCTATTTCTTCAAAAGATACAAACACAATTTGCGTATTTTTAAATTTTGTTAAACGCTCACTTATTTGTTGTACTTCGTGTTGGCAAAAGTCACATTCTGTATTAAAATATACGAAGAGTTTGTTGGTGTTTTTACTTAACTCTTTTTCTGAAAAAGGAGCGTTATCTAATGTAAAAAATGTGAAGTTTGGAATGGCTTTAATACGCTGAGCAACTTCATTTTTATATTTTATTTTTTTACTGATGCTAAAACCTAAATAACCAATAACACTTATGATTATAACGGAAATTAGAATTTTTTTGTACTTTCTCATTGTTATATTAATTGTTTTGCTGCACGTCACTTCGAGTGGTTTTTATGAGGAACGAATAAAAATAGTATCGAGAAGTATTTTTTTTAAACCGTTCTCGATACTATTTTCTCCTTTGGTCAAAAATCACTCGAACTGACGATTCTACTTGTTATCATTATTTTAGTACGTCACTTCGAGTGTTTTTTATGAGGAACGAATAAAAATTGTATCGAGGAGTATTTTCTTTCAAACTGTTCTCGATACGATTTTCTCCTTTTGTCGAAATCACTCGAACTGACGATTTGTCTAACATCTAAAAATCTAGCAGTCTAGCATCTATTTAACTCATATTAAGTGTTAAAAACATTACCAAGCCCAACCAAATGAGCAAGCCAGTACCATAACTAAAAGCAACCATTTCAAAACTTTTATAAAAACTACTTTTTATAAGTTTTTGTAAACCAACAACCAACACAAAAAAGTATGCAATTTCAAACAAGTTTACGGTTTGTAAAGGGTAAATTAACCAAGGCTGTAACTTTTCTATATCTAAAAAATTAATGTACGACA
The DNA here is from genome assembly GCA_947311835.1 of uncultured Lutibacter sp. Lineage (GTDB taxonomy): Bacteria > Bacteroidota > Bacteroidia > Flavobacteriales > Flavobacteriaceae > Urechidicola. The sequence goes on from CAMZLV010000194.1 coordinate 2,798, forward strand.
ACGGATAATATTGTTGCATATCTTGCAAGGTAAACTCGGTTTTTATAAAATAGAAATACACAAATTTAAACAGACCAACTAGCAACAATACAAACTCACCTACCAATGCAATTCTTAAAAAATGTTTAAACTTTATACTTTTGGTTTCATTAATGTTGTATAAAAAATGACCAACACTTAGGCACATTGCTACCAAACTACTGCGTATTAAAACTAGTAACGGAATAACAGCGTAGCCCAACCAAGCCCATTTTTCTTGACTTTGTATGAGTTTTTCTACTTGTTCTTGTGCTAACTGCTCGGAGTAGAAGTTGTAGATAAGTTCTTGTGAGTTTAAAGTAGTTTTAATAAAATATGTTGTGATATATAATAATAAAACTGAAATAAAAAATAGATTATAATTGTTTTTCACTTTCTTTTAAATATTTTTCAGCATTTTTAATGATAATTTCGGGAATACCACTTGTTTTAACCAATTCTAACGCATAATTATGTATAATTGCTCCGTTTTTTATTTTATAATCAAAATTAATATCACCATTTTCAACTTTAAAGTCAAAGTGATATAGGTTAAAATCATTTTTCAATAATTTAGTGAGTTCAACATCATGAGTTGTTACAAAAACAAAATTTTTATTTTTAGATAAATATTTGAGAATTGATAAACTTAGAGCTACCCTTTCTTTTGTATTTGTTCCTTTAAATATCTCATCAATAATAAAAAGAGATTTCTTTGTTTCTGATTTTTCAATCAATTCGTTCATTAAATCAACTTCTACTTTAAAATAACTTTTATTTTTTTCTAAATCTTGTTTTACATCAATAGAAGTAACAACATCAAAAAAATCAAAAATAAATTCAACAGCAAAACAAGTGTTGATACTTCTTGCTAATATTAAGTTTACGCCAATAGATTTAATAAATGTTGTTTTTCCAGACATATTTGCTCCTGTAATTAAAACGCTTTTATCTTTGCAATCAATAGAATTTGATATGCATTTTTTAACTATTGGGTGAGTTATTTCTTTAGTTGTTAAAGTGTTTTCTTTATAAAAAGGGATGCAAACTTTTTTATTTTTTCTTAATTCAATTATACTTAATATCGTATCTAACTCTCCCAACTTTAAAAAATCCAATTCGAAGTTTTTATTAAGAGTTATTTTTTTTTGTAAGTAGTTTATTATTAAAATATCTATTAAAAACAAACCTTTTATTAGGTCAATAAAAAAACTAATAACTCCGAAAATCATGTTTTTTTTATCAAAAACTTCATTAATTAATAATATATTTATTAAGAACGTATTTTTTTTAAACTGCTCGTGACTGTTGAATTTGTATAAAGAATTATTTGCATTCACATAAGAAATCACAGAAATAAAATCATTTAGGTTTTGAAAAAATTCAATTGCATAATAAACATATCCTTTGTTTATTATGTGAAACATTAGATATGTAGAAGGTAATAAAATTAGGGAATAAATGAAAATTTTTGGAAGAATAAAAAAACCTATAATATTACTAAGTAATAATATAACTAATAAAGGAGCGTAACTATACCACCAATATGGTAAATTCAACCATCTAGTAAAAATAGTATCTACTAAATTATAACTTCTGTTTTTGTTCAATAAAGAAAGTTTCTTCTTTATCTCTTTTTTATTTGTGAAGTTTTTTATCTTTTTTATTTTATTTTCAAAATCTACTAATTCTCTTGTATTGGACTTTAAATTATAAATAGAGTAATACAAATACTGTTCTCCTACTTTACTACTTGTATGATTAATTAATTTAAAAACGCTGGATAAATTTAAATCTTCAAAAGTTCTTTTAGAAATAGTATCATTATTACCTAGATAATCTAATAGTTTTGAGATTTTTTCTTTCATTTATTATTTTTACAAATAAACTGTCATTTTCAATTAAATTTATTAAAAATGACAGTTAAATTAAATTAAAGTTGACCTGCTGCGCATCCTAAAACAAGCCCTCCAACAAATCCCCAAGGACCAAGAGCCGATAATTGTACAGCAGCCATCAATCCTCCAACTAGGCAACTTTCCATATCTCCACCTTGAAGATTTTCCATTTGATTTAAATCTAAATTTTTCATAAAAATAATAATTTTTGTATATAAGCCAATAAAATAAGTGTAATTAATACCATTTTTGTTTTATATACTCGTTTTTAATACCCTAATTTTCATAGGTTGCCAATTTTTGACGCTTCAAATATCAAAAAATTTATAGTTGGTGCTTATTCGTTTTTAGGGTATTAGCACTCTTTTTTTGCATAATTTTAATTTTCGTATCTTTGTATGTATTAAAACTTCTAATTTTGTTTTACAAAACACTACATATATGGATATACATGCTGAAAAAATAGAATTAACCAAACTACTTTTAAATACGAATGACATCACTATTATTAAAGCAATTAGAGCTCTTTTTAAAAAAGAAGTATCTACTGATTTTTGGGATGAGTTAAGTGTAGAAGAGCAAGCAGAGATTAATAAAGCATCTAAAGAAATAGAAGAAGGTAAAACAATAGATTACGAGAAGTTTATGGAAAAGCATAGGGTATAAATGAGTAGAAATGTTGTTATATCTACACTTGCTTCTAAAAATTAGAAAATCTTTTTGACTATTTAATAAAAGAATGGTCTGTGAATGCCAAAAATAATTTTGTTATTAAGTTAGATAAAAGCATTGATAGTATAAAAAAACAGCCTTATGGTTTCCCTCTTTCTAAAAAAGGAAATGATTTAAGAAAATGTGTAATAACAAAACAAACTACATTATATTATCGTTTTAATGACACAACTATAACAATAGTTACCTTTTTTAATACAAGGCAACATCCAAATAAATTAAAAAAACACACATAGAGTTATCCACTCGTTAATAAAAGAATACGAATACTTCGCAAACAAAAAGGACTTTCACAAGAGCAGGTTGCTGATTCTTTACATATTTCGCAATCGGCATATGCACGTATTGAAAATGGAGAAAGTCATTCTTGGTCTAATTATATAGAACAAATAAGTAGATTGTTTGAAATTCAGCCTGAAGAGTTGATAAAGCAAGAGCATGTAATTATTAATAATAACCAACAAGGTGGCGAATCAAACAATGCTTATATCATCAATCAACTTTCAGAAAAACTAATAGAGCAGTTTGAGCAACGTTTGTTAGATAAAGATGCTATTATTAACTTGTTAAAAGAGGAGAATGCAAGGCTTAAAAAGTAAAATAAAGCCAAGTCACTGTAAATAAGTAGTATATATTGTATTTTTAACTCGTTTTTTGTTTTGGCACGAATCTTGTTTTTAGTGTATAAACATCACTAAAAACCAAACAAGATGAAAGAATTAATCAAACAATACGAAACTGCTAAAAACAGCGCAAAAATGTACATGAAAAACGGACAAATTAACGCTTATTTTGAGGCTTTACTTGAAATGAACAAGTGTAAAAAAATGATGGTTGCTGTAGTGGCTAACTAATCATATCAAATCCACAATATGGAACCAAAACCTTCGGTATTTTTATACCTTCAGGTGTTTGACAGTTTTCTAATAAACCAGCCAAAACTCTTGGCAATGCAAGAGAACTTCCGTTAAGTGTGTGTGCCAATTGACTTTTACCTTCAGTATTTTTAAAACGCAATTTTAATCTGTTGGCTTGAAATGTTTCAAAATTAGAAACAGAACTTATTTCTAACCAACGGTCTTGAGCTGTTGAAAAAACTTCAAAATCATACGTAAGTGCTGAGGTGAAACCTAAATCTCCTCCACACAAACGTAAAATGCGGTACGGCATTTCTAATTCGTTTAAAATCCCTTTAACATGTTCAACCATTCCGTCTAATGCTTCGTATGATTTTGTAGGATGTTCTATGCGTACAATTTCTACTTTATCAAATTGATGCAAACGATTTAGACCTCTTACATGTGCTCCATAACTTCCTGCTTCGCGTCTAAAACATGGTGTGTATGCTGTATTACAAATAGGAAAATCAGTTTCTTTTAACAATACATCACGATAGATATTTGTTACAGGAACTTCGGCAGTTGGTATTAAATAAAGATTGTCAACTCCACAATGATACATTTGACCTTCTTTGTCTGGTAACTGTCCTGTTCCTTTTCCAGAAGCTTCATTTACTAAATGAGGCACTTGCATTTCTGTATATCCTGCTGCAGTATTTTTATCTAAAAAATAATTGATTAGTGCGCGTTGTAATCGCGCTCCTTTGCCTTTATATACAGGAAATCCTGCTCCAGTAATTTTATTACCCAACTCAAAATCGATAATATCGTATTTCTTTGCTAATTCCCAATGAGGCAAAGCGTCTTTATGCAAAGTAGGGATTTTTCCTGCTTCAAAAACAGTTTCATTATCGTCTTCACTATTTCCAGAAGGAACTATTTCGTTAGGAATATTAGGTATTTGATACAGTATTTCTTGTAAATCTAATGCAGTTTGACTTAGTTTTTCTGTCAATTCTTTAGATTGATCTTTTAATTGACTTGTTTTTTCTTTTAAAACACCTGCTTTTTGTGTTTCGCCGTTTTTGTATAAAATTCCAATTTCTTTAGATAATTTGTTAGATTCAGCTAAGATATTATCCAATTCTGTTTGAATTGATTTGCGATTTTCATCAGTCGTTATGACTTGATTTATAACAGATTCGGCATTTTTAAAATTTCTTTTTGCCAATCCTTTTAAAACCGTTTCTTTATTTGCTTTAATAAACGCTACTTGCAACATATCTTTTAAAATTGTATTTTATTGAATATGCAAATTTAAGAAATTGAAGTTATCTTTTTAATAAAGTTATAACAATTAGTTTTGTCAATTTTTAATTGTGATTTTAAATCGTCAATTGAGTTGAATTTTTGTTCGTTACGCAAGTATTTTAACACCTCTATTTTGATGTTTTTTTCGTACAAATCTCCATCAAAATTAAAAAAATGCGTTTCAATCGTTTGGTGTTTACCGTTAATCGTTGGTCTGTTACCAATATTCATCATGCCATAAAGTTGCGTGTCATTGATTGTAGATTTAACCAAATAAACACCTTTTTTTGGTATTAACTTGTAGTCTTCCTTAATAACGATATTTGCTGTAGGAAAGCCAATTTCAGTTCCTAATTTTTCTCCAGAAACAACCATTCCTGAAAGCATGAAATTATAATCTAAATACGTATTAACTTTTTCAATATTTCCTTTGTCTAATGCTTTTCTGATTTTTGTAGAACTTATAGCAATATCATTGATGTTTTTTGCAGAAATCTCTGCAACTTCAAATCCAAATACATGCCCAAACTCTTGTAGTTGCTCAAAATTACCTTCTCTATTTTTACCAAAATGATGGTCATAACCAATAATTAATTTTGAAACATTTAATTTATCTACAAGTACATCTCTTACAAATTCAAAAGCCGTTAATCGAGCAAATTCTTTATCAAAAGGTTGAATTATCAATCGATCTAAACCTAATTTCTCAAGCAATTCAATTTTTTCGTCAATAGTATTAATCAATTTAATAGTATTATTTTTTTGCAACACCATTCTTGGATGTGGAAAAAAAGTTACCAAAACAGATTTAGCATTGTTTTTTTTTGAATATTCAACTAGCTGATTAATTATTTTTTGATGACCTACATGAACACCGTCAAAAGTACCAATTGTTATAATGGTTTTTTCTGTATAAGTATAATTAGAAAAGTGTTTTGTGATTTCCAAATTAGGTAAAATAATTTGAGAGCTAAATTAAGGTTTTAATGAATAATGTGTAAAATTTTATCGTTTTTTTTGTATTGATAACAATAAAAATTATCTTTGAAAGATTATTTAGCAGTTTTAAATCTTTGTTATCATAATTACAAGATGAAATTCAATAAGCTATTAATACATTAAATAAAAATATAATCAATTTAAAACCAATCTATTATGAAATTAAAGTACTCCAAATTAGTCTTTGGATTGTTCTTTTTCGCATCGATAGCATTGTTTTCACAAGCAGATAAAAATGTGTGGACAAAGTTAAGCGACTCGCAAGAATTACAACGAACGGCAGTTAGTCCGAAAAATTACAAGGCATTTAGTTTAAACTACAATGCTTTAAAAAACACATTGATAAAAGCACCAAAAAGAGGTGAAATTACTGGAAAATCAAATATTATTGTGCAATTTCCAAATGCAGAAGGTCAATTAGAATCTTTCGCTATTATGGAAGCCTCAGTAATGACACCAGAATTACAAGCACAATTTCCAGAAATTAGATCATATGTAGGTCAAGGAATTGACGATCCAACAGCAACAATACGATTTAGTTTTTCTCCATTAGGAGGGTTGAGTAGTATGATGCGTTCTTCACATCAATCAACTATGATTATAGAACCAAGTTCTGTTGAAGAGGGTACTTATATGGTATATAGTAGAGCAGATGGAAACTCAGCAAAACAAAAATTTGAATGTTTAACAGATGATACTTTAGGTCAAAGATTATTAGAAGACGAAACATTAACACAAAGAGATGCTAATGATGGGATTTTTCACACATTTAGATTAGCATTATCATGTACTGGTGAATATGGTGCTTGGGCAGGAGGAACTGTTGCAGCTGTAATGACAAAATTTAATTCAACTATGACACGTGTAAACGGTGTGTTTGAAATTGATTTTGCTACTACTATGGTAATGATAGGGAATGAATCAGATATTATTTATTTTGATGCAGGATCAGACCCTTACACCACTGATTTAAATAATGAACTACAAGCTAACCTTACTGCAACTATTGGTGAAGCAAACTATGATATTGGGCATTTAGTTGGTCAAGGAGGTAGTGGTGGTAATGCAGGTTGTATAGGTTGTATTTGTGTAGATGGTCAAAAAGGGAGTGGAATTACTTCTTTAGCAGTACCAGAAGGAGATAATTTTGATATTGACTTTGTAGCACATGAAATGGGTCATCAATTTGGAGCAAATCATACTTTTACACAAAGTAATGAAGGTACAGGAGCAAATTTAGAACCAGGAAGTGGATCTACAATTATGGGTTATGCTGGTATTACTGGAGCAACAGATGTGCAACCACATTCTGATGCTTACTTTCATTTCTTTAGTATTGAGCAAGTAACGGCACATGTTGCATCAAGAACGTGTGATACAGAAACAGCATTAACACAAGCAACACCAACTGCAAATGCAGGAGCAGATTATACAATTCCTGCAACAACAGCATTTGTTTTAGAAGGTGCAGGTACTTCAGACGGAACAACAACTTTTTGTTGGGAGCAAAATGACATAGGAGGTCCAGGAAACACTTTCCCAAGTGCAACAGACACTTCAGGGCCATCATTTAGATCATTAACACCAACAACTTCTCCAAATAGATTTATGCCTGCTTTTGCAACGGTTTTAGGAGGTAATCTAGGAACACAATGGGAAATGGTAAATGACGTTTCAAGAACGTATAGTTTTAAATTAACCGTTAGAGATAATATTGTAGGAGGAGGTCAAAATAAAATTGACGATATGATTGTTACAGTAGATGATACAGCAGGTCCATTTGCTGTAACCTCACAAGCAACGCCAGAATCATGGGATGCAGGTACAACTCAAACAATTACTTGGGATGTTGCAGCTACTGATTCAGGAACGGTTAACACACCAAACGTTGATATATTTATCACTCCAGATAACGGAGCGACATTTACACAAGTTGCAAGTGCAGTACCAAATAACGGTTCAGCAAGTATTACTGTTCCAGTTGGAGTAGTAACAACTACAGGAAGAGTAATGGTTAGAGGAGCAGGAAATATATTTTATGCTATTAATAGTGCTAATATTACAATTCAAGAAGCAGAATTTGTAATGAATTTTGCAAATAATTCTGCAAATCCACCTACACTATCTGTACAATCTTATTGTTCTCAAAATACAGCAACGTATGAATTTACATATAATACTTTTTTAGGATTTGCTGAAACAACAACATTTTCTGCAACAGGAAACCCTGCAGGTACAACAGTTGCATTTACTCCTGCAACAGCAACAGCAGATGGTACGGTAGTAACTATGACTGTAAGTGGAATTACCGATGCAATGGTTGGGTCACACACCATAACTATTCAAGGGCAGTCTACTACGGTAACAAAAACTACGGATGTTGTTTTAAATGTATATAGTAGTACATTTACAACACCTATGATGCTTACAACACCAACTGATACAGCTGTAGATGTAGTGGATCCGTATTCATTACAATGGAATGCTGATGTAAATGCCACTTCATATTTGGTTGAAGTTGCTTCGGATGCAGCTTTTGGAACAATTGTAGAATCAGCAAATGTTACAACAAATAATTATACTGCAACAATGTTAGCAGTAGATACTCAATATTATTGGAGAGTTACACCATCTAATTCTTGTGGAACAGGAGCAGTATCAACTCCATTTAGTTTTACAACAGCTAATATTTTATGTGATTCTTTTGACTCTGCAGATGTGCCAGTTACAATCAGTGATGGAGCAGCAAGTACTATTACTTCAACGCTAGATATTGGCGCAGGAGTATCTATAACAGATTTGAATATTCAATTAAACATTTCTCATACTTGGGATGCCGATTTAGATATTAAATTAACGAGTCCATTAGGAACTGAAGTTATTTTAACTTCGGGTAACGGAGGCTCTTCAGATAATTATACTGATACACTCTTTGATGATGAAGCAGGAACGAGTATAACTTCAGGTTCAGCACCGTTTACAGGGTCTTTTGCTCCTGAAGGAATGTTAAGTGATTTTGATGGAGAGTCTAGTTTTGGTACGTGGACATTAACAATATCTGACACTGCAACAGGAGATGGAGGTTCTTTAAATTCATGGACAATATTTGCTTGTGGATCTCCAATTCCAGATTTGGATGGTGACGGTATAGATGATGTAAACGATAATTGTCCAACAACACCAAATGTAGATCAAGAAGATAATGATATGGACGGAATAGGAGATATTTGTGATGATGATGATGATAATGATGGTGTTTTAGATGTTGATGATAATTGTCCTTGGACAGCGAATGCAGATCAATCAGATGTAGATGGTGATGGAATGGGAGATGTATGTGATGATGATATAGATGGTGATGGAATCTTAAATGCCGATGACAATTGTCCAATGGTAGCAAACGCTGATCAAGCAGATATGGATGGTGATGGCATTGGAGATGTATGTGATGATGATATGGACGGAGATGGCGTTTTAAATGCTGATGATAATTGTCCTACGGTTGAAAATGCAGACCAAGCAGATAATGATATGGACGGAATAGGAGATATTTGTGATGATGATGATGATAATGATACTGTTTTAGATATCAATGATAATTGCCCTATGACACCAAATACTGATCAAGCAGATACTGATGGAGACGGACTAGGAGACGTTTGTGAAGATTGTGATGGTGATGGTACTATAAATTACTATGATTCTGATACTTGTGATATGATTGTTGCAGGAGGATTTTCTCCTAATAATGATGGTATAAATGATGTTTGGATTATTCAAAATATTGAATATTATCCTAATAGCGTTGTAAAAGTATTCAATAGATGGGGAGGAATAGTATTTGAAGCAAAAGGATATCTAAACACTTGGAATGGTGTAGCAACAGGAGGAGCGTCTAATGGAGCTAAACTACCTGCAGGAGCATATTTATATGTTGTTGAATCAAATGAAACAGGTATTATGCCAATACATGGATGGTTAACTATTAATTATTAACGAAATAAATAATGTAATAAGATGAAAAATATAAAATATATATTAATTTTCGCTATATTAATAGTAAGCGGAAAATTATTTGCCCAACAAGAACCTTCATTTACACTTTATAAGTATAATATGAATGTGATAAACCCTGCATATGCAGGAACGAATGGTATTACTGAATTAAACTTAAACTTTAGAAGTCAATGGGTTAATTTAGATAACAGTCCAGTAACACAGAGTATAATTTTAAGCAAGCCGATAAACGATAAGATTGGACTTGGAGTATCAATTATTAATGATCAAGTAGATATATTTAAAGAAACCAATTTTGCAATTGATTTTTCTTATAAGCTACAACTTTCAGAAACAAGCGATCTTTTTTTAGGATTAAAAGCAGGAGGATATTCTTTTAGTGCAGATTACTTATCTAAAGGGTTACAAGGTGATCCAGCATTTTCTAAAAACACAAATCGTTTTAATGCAACTTTTGGTGCAGGAGCGTATTTAAAAGTTAAAAAGTTTTATGCAACACTTTCTTTTCCTAATTTCTTAAACGGTCAACGTGTTGAAAAAACCAATGATTTAGGAGGTTATGTAAAATCTGTAGACAAGACGCATATTTATGCAGGAGCAGGATATGAATTTGATGTTAATGAAAACGTTTCGTTTTTACCATCAGTTATGGGAAGATTTGTACAAGGCGCACCAGCATCTATTGATTTAACAGGAATGTTTGATATATATGACAAAATAGAACTTGGAGGATCATATAGATTAGATGATTCATTTAGTGCTATTGCATTATTAAAAATGGGAAATTGGTTTCAGTTGGGTTACGCATATGAATTTACAACATCAGATGTTAAAAATTATAGTGACGGAACACATGAAATCATGTTAAGATTTGATTTAGAACCAAATAAAAAATCTGCTCAAGTTATTGCAGAATAATAAAAAACTAAATCTAAAATTTTTATAGAGCCAACAATTAACGTTGGCTCTTTTTTTTAGTAGAAAATAGTATTATTTTAAAAATTTAACTGTAAATATTAGAAAAAAATAGTATTTTGCGATGTTAGATAACTAATTCAAATATATATTATGAGAAAATTATTATACGCTATTGTAATGTTAACTTCAACAATGCTAATAGCACAAACAACAGTTACCGGAACTGTTACAGACCAGCAATCAGGACAACCAATTCCTGGAGCAAATGTAAAAGTAGTAGGAAAAGCAATAGGAACATCAGCCGATTTTGATGGGAATTTCAGTTTAGAGGTTTCTCAAAACCCTCCTTTTACTATTGAAATATCTTTAATAGGATATTCTTCAACAACAGTTGATATAACCCAAAACAATCAAGCGGTAAATGTTTCTTTAACAGAAACAGCAACATCATTAGATGAGGTGATAGTATCTGCTTCTAGAACTCCAGAACGTATTATGGAGTCACCTGTTACTGTTGAAAGAATGGACATTAGAGCAATAAAAAATGCAACATCACCAAGTTTTTATTCAAGTTTAGAAAACTTAAAAGGTGTTGATATAAACACTTCAAGTTTAACGTTTAATTCAGTAAACACTAGAGGATTTGCAACATACGCAAACACACGTTTCGTACAGTTAGTTGATGGAATGGACAATTCATCGCCAGCACTAAACTTCGTAATGGGAAATTTAGTAGGTTTAAATGAATTAGATGTAAATTCAGTTGAATTACTTCCAGGAGCATCATCAGCGTTATATGGAGCAAATGCATTTAACGGTATTTTATTTATGACTAGTAAAAATCCATTTGATACTCCAGGACTAAGTTTTTATGTTAAAAGAGGTGTTACTTCTTCTGAAGCAGCAGGAACAAATCCTTATACAGATGTAGGAATACGTGGAGCATATGCTTTTTCTGAAAAATTTGCTGCAAAGGCATCTGTATCTTATTTAGAAGGTACAGATTGGATTGCTACTGATATGAACGAATACCAAGATGTTGGCGCAGGTTATGCTGATGTTATTTATCAAGATGAACACTCGCCTACTCACAACGCTATTAATCGTTATGGAGATGAGGTTGCAACTAATATAAATGGTGTGGCAAAAACCCTAGAAGGTTTAGGGATTTTACCAGCAGGAGCGAACTTACTGGTTCCTAATACTGTTGTAAGAAGAGGTAAAGGTTATTTAGAAACAGACCTTACAGATCATCAAGCAAAAAGTTTAAAATTTGATGGATCTTTAAACTGGAGACCAAATGAAGACGATTTAGAAATTGTATTAAACCTACGATCAGGAAGAGGGAATACTATTTATCAAGGAACTGATAGATATCAATTGAGAGATTTCTCAATGACACAAACAAAATTAGAAATTAGAGATGATAATTTCTTTGTTAGAGGATATATTACTTCTGAAGATGCAGGAAACTCATATGATATGAATTTTGCAGGAATTAACTTAGCAAAAAAGGATGCTTCACAATGGTTTGGAACGTATACAGGAACTTACTTTCAAGCAGTTTTATTAAACGGCGCCACAGACGCACAAGCACATGCTGCTGCGCGATCAGTTGCAAATGCTGCATATCCAATGCTAGAGCCTGGAACACCTGCTTTTGAAGCGGAATTAGAACGAATTTTAAACGATCCAGATGTAACAACTGGAGCAAAATTTGTTGATAACACAAAATTATATGTAGGTGAAGGTAATTACAACTTTAAAAGTTTGTTAAATGACGCAATGGATTTACAAATTGGAGGTTCATACAGACAATACTCATTAAATTCTGCAGGAACAATATTTACAGATGCAAACGGTGTTATCGATTACGGTGAATATGGAGCGTACATACAAGGTGTTAAGAAAATGGCTGATGATAGATTAAAAATGACAGCATCAGTAAGATATGATAAAGCTCAAAATTTTGACGCAAATCTTTCTCCTAGAGTGTCGTTTAACTATAGTGCAGGTGAAGATAGAAATCACAACATTAGAGCCTCTTTCCAAACAGGATTTAGAAATCCAACAACCCAAGATCAATATATTGGATTGAACGCAGGACCAATTATTTTAGTTGGTTCGGCTGAAGATAATTTAGACAAGCCTTTATCAGGTCAGCCTCTTGCTACTGGTAGAGATGCTTATAATAATTCTTATACACTAACTTCAGTACAGTTGTTTGCGCAAACACAAAATCCAGCAGATTTAAAACCTGTAAATGGAACTGGTAAAACAGATTTAGTAAAACCAGAAAAAGTGACGGCTTACGATTTAGGATACCGTGCAAGAATTAACAAAGTAACTGTTGATTTTGATGCATATTACAATCAATACGAAGGGTTTATTAGCAATACGAGAGTAGTTACTCCTATTGGAGGCTCAGTTGCTGATTTGTCAGGAGTATTAGCATTAACAGGAGTTGATGGCGAGGATTATCAAGCATTCCAATTATATACAAATTCACAAGCAAAAATTTCTTCTTATGGAGCAGTAATTGGACTTACGACTAAATTAGCAAATAAGTATAATGTTGGTTTAAACTATACTTATGCAAAATTAGATTTCGATCAAGCAGCAAATCCAGAATTTAGAGCAGGATTTAACACACCAGAACACAAAGTAAAATTCTCTTTAGGAACTCCGAATTTATATAAAAACTTAGGATTTAATTTCAACGTAAGATGGAATGACCAATACCTATGGGAAGCAACTGCAGCAAGTGGTTTAATAGAGTCTAGAACTGTAGTTGATGCAATGCTAAATTACAACGTTCCTAAATGGAAATCAGTATTTAAAATTGGAGGAGCAAATCTTGGAGGTCAAGAGTATAGAAGTTCAATAGGTGGTGTATCTGTTTCTTGTGTTAGCATTATTGGAGTTTTTCGGGTATCTTTGCTTTGATTTCGTTGTAATATTTGAG
>CAMZLV010000195.1 GCA_947311835.1 uncultured Lutibacter sp.
CCAGCGGAATTCCTATTTTAATAAAAGAAATTGCAACTGTTGGTTATGGATCTGCTATGAGGTTTGGAGCAATTACGGCTAATGGCGAAGGCGAAAAAGTTTTAGGTCAAGTAATGATGCTAAAAGGTGGCAATTCTAAAAAAGTAATTGAAGCCGTAAAAGCACGTGTAAAATCAATTGAAAAATCATTGCCAGAAGGTGTATATATTAACGGGTTTTTAGATAGAAGTGAACTAATTGGTAAAACAACATTTACAGTGTATGAAAATCTAATTTTAGGAAGTCTCATTGTGATTTTTGTAGTTGTTTTATTACTCGGAAACTGGCGTTCGGGCTTGGTAGTGGCATCTGTTATTCCATTAGCATTGATGTTTACCTTATCACTGATGTATATTTTTGGTGTAGATGCTAACTTAATGAGTTTGGGTGCCATTGACTTTGGAATTATTATTGACGGAGCAGTTATTATTGTTGAATTTGTTGCGTTTCAAATCACCTCAAAACGTAAAGATTTTGAGGCTCTCAATAAAATTCAAGCACAAGACGTACGTGATGATCTTACTTTTGGAGCAGCCTCTAAAATGATGTCATCCGCCATCTTTGGTCAACTCATTATTTTAATTGTTTTTATCCCTATTTTAACACTTGGAGGTGTTGAAGGAAAAATGTTTAAACCCATGGCTATGACCTTTAGTTTTGCACTAGTAGGTGCAATGATTTTTGGTTTAACCTATGTGCCTGCAATGGCTAGTTTAGTAATTAAACCTACAAACCTTTCTGATAAAAATATTTCGGTTCGTTTAATGCGTTTTTTAACCAATATGTATGAGCCTGTAATTCGTTGGGCTTTAAAAAGCAAACGTATTGTTGTGAGTAGTGCAGTAATAATATTGTTAGGTTCGTTTTATCTATTTTCTACGATGGGAGCAGAATTTGTACCAACTTTAGACGAAGGAGACTTCGTAATTCAACCTGTATTAAAAACAGGAACATCTTTAGCCAAAACTGTTGAAACAACAACAAAAATTGAACAAGTTTTAAAAACATTTCCAGAAGTAAAACAAGTTGTCAGTCGTATTGGAGCAGCCGAAGTACCAACCGATCCTATGTCAATGGAAGAAAGCGATGTGATTATCACCTTAATTCCTAAAGGCGAATGGACATCTGCAAAAACCAAAGATGAATTGGCAGATAAGTTTAAAGAAGCACTAGAAATTATTCCTAATATGGAAGTTGAATTTACACAGCCTATTGAAATGCGTTTTAATGAATTGATTTCTGGAGTGCGTTCAGACATTGCTGTAAAAATTTATGGCGATAATTTAGACGTGTTAAACAACAAAGCCAATGAAATAAAAAGAGCGATAGAAAACATTGAAGGTGCAGCAGATATTACCGTTGAAAAAACCGCAGGATTACCTCAAATGAACGTAAAATTTAACAGAGCAAAAATTGCACGTTATGGTTTGAATATTGCCGATTTAAACGAAATGATTGCTATGGGATTTTCTGGTCATACAGCAGGAAATATTTTTGAAGGCGAAAAGAAATTTGACTTGGTACTACGTTTAGACAAAACCAAAAGACAAAATATTAATGACCTTAAAAATTTGTATGTTGACATACCTAATGGCGGAAAAATACCATTAAGTGAATTAGCAACAATCACTCATACTAAAGGTGCTGCTAAAATTTCGAGAGATAACACGATGCGCCGTGTTGTAGTTGGTATTAATGTTAGAAATCGCGATTTACAATCGGTAGTTGACGATATTCAACAAACTATTGATGCCAAAGTGAAAATTCCTGTAGGTTACAATGTAACGTATGGCGGACAATTTGAAAATTTACAATCTGCCAAAGCACGTTTAAAAATTGCCGTTCCAATAGCGCTTATACTCATTTTTATATTACTCTACTTTGCTTTTAATTCGGCAAAAGAGGCTCTAATTATTTACTCTGCAATTCCTTTTGCAGCAGTTGGAGGAATTCTGTTTTTATGGCTACGTGATTTACCTTTTAGTATATCTGCAGGAGTTGGGTTTATAGCACTCTTCGGAATTGCAGTACTCAACGGAATCGTATTAATAGAAGAATTTAAAGAACTTAAACATAATGGAATGAAAACAGATGACGAACTTATTGTTTTTGGGGCAAAAAGTAGATTAAGAGCCGTATTACTAACAGCATTGGCTGCAGCATTAGGTTTTTTACCAATGGCAATTTCAAACGGTGCAGGTGCCGAAGTACAACGACCTTTAGCAACCGTTGTTATTGGTGGCTTAATAACTTCAACCTTACTTACTTTGTTGGTTTTACCTGTTTTATACGCCATATTTGATGCTAAAAAAGAACGCAAAAGATTTCATCTGAAGAACAAAAAAGGAACAGTTATTTCAGGGTTATTTATATTGATTTCTTTAGGAGTAAATGCACAAAGCAAAACAGTAAATTTAGAAGATTTAAAACAAGAAACTTTTAAAAACAATGCTTTGTTAAAAATTTCTGATTTAGAAGTAGATAGATCAAAAACCTTAGTTAAATCTGCCTTTGATTTTGACAAAACCGATGTGTTTTATACTAATGAAGACGATAAAACAAATCCTGGAAAATTAAATGCAATTGGCATTAGTCAAAGTATTGAATTTCCTACCGTTTACGGTGCTAAAAGGAAGGTAAAAAAAGCAAACGTATCGCTTTATGAAAGTAAAAACACAATTAACAAAAGGCGTCTCGAAAAACAAATTACTGCTGCTTACTATCAATATTTGTTTGCTAAAGAAACGGCATCCATATTTAAAAGTTTAGATAGTTTGTACAGTAAATTTGCACATAACGCCAAACGTAAATTTGAATTAGGTGCAACCAATTATTTAGAAAAAATTACAGCAAAATCTAAGCAAAAAGAATTGCAATTAAAATATAAAGAAGCGCTTGAAAACGTAAATTTAGCGTTTATTAATATTCAAAAAATCGCTCAAATAGAAGGTGATTTTAATA